>CAIJLJ010000027.1 GCA_903821395.1 uncultured Solirubrobacterales bacterium
GCTCGAGACGGGTGGCTTTCTGCTGAGCGACGACGTCAAGCTTGCGTTCGAAGTGCAGGCTGTGGCCGAGGCGGCTGCCGCGTAAGGGTCCCAGCAGGCGATGTGAGGACGGCGGCTCCGGAGATTCTGGGGCCGCCGTTTGCTTGTGAATCCTCGGTTGACAGGCTGAATCGACACTCCGATGGTGCCGGCTTCGACAGCCTCTTGCGAACTTCCCCAGCATTTCGTAGGCTTGAAGTATTCTCAAGAGAACCACGTCGACCGCAGGACGGCTTTCGTCCCACTCACGGTGTCGCGCTTCGTGGATTGAGGATGTTGTTGAATGCATACCCCCACTCCGTCGTTGATGGCGACACGGGGGGAATCTGGCATTCGCGACTGCGATATGACGTCGGTTGATCTCGATGGCTTGAGAGGAGGAATGCGCGATACGCCCCGGAATCGCCGTCGCATGCGGCAGCAAGCACGGGCGCGTTGAACTCGCGATCTACAATCACGGTCTATCTGAATCTTCGGAGGATGTCTATGCGAACGACCGCAAGCTTGATGGTATTGCTGACGATTGCATTGGGTGGCGTTGCCTGCCATGACTCAGCCTTAGAGCCGCTTCGAGCTGAGCCGGGTGCGTCGCTGATCGTAGCATCCGGTCGGCATGTAACCATGATGATTCCTTCCAGCGTCAACGTCTTGCGCTGTGGCGTTTCCGAGAGCGGAAACGGCGCGGAAACGGCAAGGATACACAGCTGATCGATCTTGCTCGCCCGGGAGAGCGCGCCACGGCTCAGAGGACCCGACGCCAACTTCTGGAGCCCGCCGATGCAGGGGACGCCGGTTCAGGCGTTCGCCTCGTCGATTATATCCGCTTCGCGCGCAAGACCGGGGCTCACTTGCTCAGCGCGACATGCGTGGTCCCTGACGCCGATACGCTCTCCGGTGACCTGAGAGCTCGGCTTCATCAGATGCAGTATCCGAGAGGCTCGGCACTCACGCTCTCCAATCTCGCCGGACTCTCGACCATACGGGCCGGGTCGGCATCGATAGTGTGGAACGAAAGTTCTTTCATTGAGTGCATTGGAGCCGGCAGCTACACGCTCTCGTGCGATGGCGTTACATGTTCGGTCTACGCACTTCTTCGGCGGCCGGGCAGGCAGGCTAGCAACACCACCACGGACTCTACGTGTGTTCGAGAGCTGACTTTTTCCCAGAAGAAACTGCTCGACAGCGCACTAGCGGCGCGGCGACTCGACGCCGAATTCACGAACGATTCTGCGCGCACTGCCTGCGGCGCTATCTATGTCCGCTTGATCGAACTGTTCAACGCGGTTCCTAGCCGAATTCGGCAAGGAACATATTCCACGCAGGACGATCACACTGGCCAATACAATCTCGGCACTGGATTGCTGCACATTGATCGATGGATCTTCGACTCTACCGCTGTCGATTTTCCGAAATTTGCTCATGTGCTACTCGGGATCGCCATGCACGAGGCCGCGCATTCCATTCGTGACTCCTCCGGCCAACCGCTCTACCACCATGACGCGGGAGCGGAACCCGCCGATTATCCATTTCCCTTCAACTTGACGCGCACACCTACTTCCGGGAATCAGAACTCATGCACACGATCCGTCGTAGCATCGTAGCTGTTGCGGCGTTGCTGGGAGTCGAGGCTGAGGCTCAGGTAGTTCAGACGCCGGGAAGATTGGAAGCGACGGCCAGAACGGTACTGGTTGGACGAGCGCTTGTCGCCCGTGCAGCGTGGCTCGCCGACACGACGAAGGCCGATGGGTGCAGCATCGCCGCCATAACGGGCGATGAGGGATTCTGGGAACATCTGAATGCCCAACAGCGTGCGCTGGTTCGCGTTGAACCGGATTCCGCGTGTCGTGGACGGAAGCCGGACGGCGTCAAGCGGTTGCTCGTACGCCGAGTCTCCGACTGGATGGGCTCCGATTCCACGGGTACCCTCCGAGCTGAAATCGAGTTCAGTCGCACGAACTTTCCCGATGGAGAGAGCGCGCAGATCGTCACACTCGGGAGAGAGGGCTTCTTGTCGCTTCTCGTGCGACAGCCTCAGTATTATCGCGATCGCGTGGAGAGACCAGCGGGACGCAATCACTAGCCGCTGAAACGGCTGTCGGTATTCGCGAATACGAGAACGGCGGCCCCGGGAATCCGGGGCTGCCGTTTCAGTTGCGGTGGAGCGAAGGGCGCGCTTAGCGGTCCTTCTTCGCTAAGCTCCCCTCGGCGACCCCGTCGTACGGCCGCGCGCGCACGAAGCGGCGCAGCGCCGAACGCACGAGCATGGCGAGCACCGCACCGGCCTGCAGCCCCACCACCGCACACAACACCGGCATCACCGAGGTGACGGGCCCTTCGGAGGGGTCACAGGAGTCGGTTTTCCCCTCAGGGTGACCCCCGTGCCGCGGCCGTTGGGATATGGCGCCCCACCCCTCCCAAAGGCTATCGTATCACAGCCCCTTTTCCCTCTGGAACCGCCCATGCACCGACCCCTCCTCCGCCACGCGGCCGTCGCCCTCGCCCTCCTCGCGACCGCCACCACCCTCGCCGCGCAGCAGTTCCCCACCAACGCCACCCACGGCAAGCGCCCCACGCGCCTGGTGATCCGCAACGCCACCATCATTGATGGCAACGGCACCCCAGCGCGCGGCCCAGTCGACATCGTGGTCGAA
>CAIJLJ010000028.1 GCA_903821395.1 uncultured Solirubrobacterales bacterium
AGATCGGAGATTGCTGAAGGCAGCCGCGATGCAAGGAGTCTGAGAGATGCCGCCCCCACAAGGGCGAATCAAGCTTTACCATCGGTCTCCATGGTGCCCGCCTACGTTCCTACGGTCTCGCTCGTAATCCCCGTGTACAACGAAGAGTCTTCGCTGCCCGAGCTAAGGCGTCGGATCGATCTAATCCGAGACGACCTACCAGCAGCGCTCGACGTTCTACTTGTGAACGATGGATCCGCCGACGATTCGCTCGCGATCGCGACGCAATGGTGCGAAGCAGATCAATCGGTAACTTGCATCAATCTCTCGCGGAACTTTGGAGAGCAAGCGGCGATCTCCGCTGGCCTCGACAACGCCACGGGAGACTTCGTGGTGATGATGCCGGCCGACCTTCAGGACCCCCCGGAACTAATCCCGGTGATGTTCGCCGCCGCGATGGGCGGTGCCGACGTCGTCTACACCCGTCGCATTGGGCGCGATGAAGGGCTGATCAAGCGTTCGCTTGCGACTGCCTTTTACTCGATCATGGAACGACTCGCTAGGACGCCTTACCAAGGCCAGGCTGGCGATTTCAAGTTGCTTTCACGCCGCGTAGTTGACTCAATAAAGGCGATGCCGGAACGGAGGCGGTTCGTGCGCGGAATGGTCTCGTTCGTAGGGTTTGAGCAAGTTCCTGTTGATTACCGGCGCGCGGACCGCGCTGAAGGCCGTGGTGTTTCATACGTCGGTCTTTTCAAGCTCGCCGCCGAGGCGATCACTGCCTACTCAGACGTACCGCTTTCACTAGCGACCCTGATCGGCTCAGTGATCGCTTTCTGCGCAGTAGTGTCAGCACTCACGCTTGCAGTGTTGAGCCTGGTGGGCGTGCTGAGCCCTTCGCTGCTGCTGCTGATTTTGATCGTCGTCGCATTGCTCGGCGGAATTCAATTGATAGCGATTGGGATTCTTGGCACCTACGTTGCCCGCGTCCACGAGCAAACCCTTGGGCGCCCGCTGTACCTCATCGGATCGGTTGTTACCGGCGCGGATGAGGATTCGAATGCGTAAGTAGCGCTTCCCAGTGGGGTCGGTGCTACCGTTTTGACGATCGGCTGTAACCGTTGGAAGCAGACCGTGTAATGGCAGTTGAAGTTGGGGCCCGAAACACGACTTAAAGCGCGACCGGTATCTCGTTAGGGAACTGGACCGAAATGACAGAACGCATCGTTGAAACGATTCGAACAGTCCCCGATCTGAGGGACGCGATTGCTGCCCGCCGCGCAGATGGGGCGACGGTTGGGTTCGTACCAACAATGGGCGCTCTGCACAGAGGCCATTGTGCGCTGATAAAGCGCGCCGCTAGTGAGCACGACGTTGTCGTCGTCTCGATTTTCGTTAATCCGTCGCAGTTCAATCAGGCTGCCGATCTCGAGCACTATCCACGAGATGAAAACGGTGACGTTAAGGCTGCCGCCGCTGCCGGAGCAACGATCTGCTTCGCCCCCAGCGCCGAAGAGATCTACCCAGCAGATTTTGCCAGCAGCGTCCGCGTGTGCGGGCCGCTGACGGAGACACTCGAAGGGCAAGAGCGCGGCCTTGGCCACTTCGACGGGATGGCAACCGTCGTGACGATTCTGCTCAACATTGTTCAGCCGAACGTTGCGTACTTCGGCGCAAAGGACGCGCAGCAGGCGCTGGTCGTCCGGCGCTTCGTCACCGATCTTCAGATCCCAGTCGAGATTGTCACGGCGGAAACAGTTCGCGATCAAGACGGGCTCGCGCTTTCGAGCCGCAACGCTCGGCTCTCCCCTGCTGGGCGCGAGCAGGCGCTGGCAATTTCGGCCGCACTACAAGCCTCCGCCAACGCGATAAGTGACGGCAGCGCTGCATCGCCGGATGGCGCCGCTGCGGCCGGCGTCGAGCGCCTGCGCGCGGCCGGAATCACGCCCGAATACTTAGCGATCACAGACTCGTCAACGCTTGAGCCCGCCCGCGAGCTCAGTGGCACGCTGCTGATCGCTTGCGCTGCGACCGTCGACGGAGTTCGACTGATCGACAACTTGACCGTCATTGCCAATAGAGAGGCGGCGACCGCCAACTGTTAGGCGGCGTCGACCACCAGATAAGGAGCACACGATGTCCACG
>CAIJLJ010000029.1 GCA_903821395.1 uncultured Solirubrobacterales bacterium
ACCCGTTTTGCGGGCCCAAGTCGCATCAGCACACTGTAGCTAAGCGAAGATTAAGCCTCCCAACATTGAAAACCGCGCCTACGACGGCCAATCCGCCAGCACAGTCCGAAGGCGGACCGTCGACGAGCGGGACGCACTCGACTGGAGGGAAGCGCCCGTCGATGCGGACGGTTCTGCGTGCCTGCCGGCCGCGGCAGTGGAGCAAGAACCTGCTCGTCCTCGCCGCCCCATGTGCGGCTGGAGTAATCGGCATGCCGGAAGTGATCGCCGAGGTCACCGGCGCCTTCATCTCGCTTTCTCTGCTCGCTAGCTCGACCTACCTCGTCAACGACGTTCGCGATTACGAACAAGACCGCGTGCACCCGAAGAAGTGCCGTCGTCCGATCGCCGCGGGGCAGCTCTCGAAACGCGCCGCTCTCCAACTCGCCGCGGCCGCCGCCGTCCTTGGACTAGCGCTCGCGTTCGCGATCAGCATTGGCCTCGGGATCGTCTGCTTGGCCTACCTGACGCTGACCGCCAGTTACTCAGTTTGGTTACGCCGGATCGTCTATATCGACATGCTCGCGATCGCTGGAGGCTTTGTTCTTCGCGCAGTCGCCGGTGGTTTTGCAACCGAGGTTTACCTCTCGCGCTGGTTCATTTTGATGACGGCGTCAGGAGCGATATTTCTAGTCGCCGGAAAGCGCTTCGCGGAGCTACGTGAGCAAGGCGAAAGTAAGGCCACACGCGAGACACTGCAGCGATACTCGGTCAAGACGCTCGGGAGAATCATGCTGGCCTCAGCGGCAGCTGCAGCAGCCACCTACAGCGCCTGGGCTGTGACCAGGCCGACCTCCCTCGTCTGGTACTGCCTCTCTGCGGTACCGCTGCTGATGTGGCTAGGGCGCTACGCATCGCTGATCCGCGCCGGCGCCGGGCAAGCACCAGAGGAACTAATCCTGCGCGACCGCGCACTGCTCGCGCTGACAATGGTTTGGGGACTTCTATTCCTCGGTGGCGTCTATGTCGGCAGTTAGTAGCTCTGAGCGCTCACTCCACGGCTGGGGGCGAACGGCGCCGAGCACCGCCCGCGTGCTGCGCCCAGCCAGCGCCGTCGAAGTGCCAGAAGCGGTCGCCGATGCCCTAGCCACTGCATCCGACGGACTGATCCCGCGCGGCGCAGGTCGAAGCTACGGCGATGCAGCCCAGAACGCGGGCGGCGCTGTTATTGACATGACAGCGCTCGACAGGATTCTCGCGCTAGACCGTGCAGGCCTTCGGTTAACGGCGCAGGCCGGCGTGACGATCGCGCAGATGATGGCGCGGCTAGCCGTTGAGGGACTAACGCTGCCGGTCGTGCCCGGAACATCGCAAGTGACGTTGGGCGGCGCGATCGCCAGCGACATCCACGGCAAGAACCACCACCAAGATGGAGGATTCGCGCGCCACGTGAGCGCGATCACACTCCTCACGCCTGGCGGCGAGCTCCTCGACCTCACCCCTGAAACAAACCCTGATCTTTTCTACGCGACGCTCGGTGGCCTCGGCCTGACCGGCATCGTCACCGAGGCGACGCTGAAGGTTGAGCCGCTTAGCGCACCGTGGGTGGCTGAAGATTCGGACCGCACCAGCGGGCTGGCTGAGACGCTCGAAATAATGGCGATGGAGGAGAGTCACCGCTACTCAGTCGCTTGGCTTGATCTCCTGGCGGAGGGCGGGAAGTTCGGCCGTGCAGTGGTCGGCCGCGCCAATCCACTGCCCGCCAGTGAGATGCCGGTCAGTTCTGGGATTCTCCACGCGTCGCGCTCACGGTTTCCCGGCGTGCTCGTGAACGGACCCACAGTTGAGGTGCCGAAGCGGTTCCCCGGCGCGCTGCTGCGCCACTCCAGCATTCGCGCCTTCAACGAACTGAACTGGCGCAAGGCGCCGCGTAGCGAGCGTGGCCGCCCGCGCGCGCTCGTCCCCTACTTCTTCCCACTCGACGCCGTTGGGCAATGGAACCGGCTTTACGGCAGCGCCGGCCTAGTTCAGTACCAGTTCGTCGTTCCGTCGGGCGAAGAGGCGGCGCTGGAGCGTTGCTTCGAACTAATTCAGCGCCTGCGCCTGCCGGTCTTCCTCGCCGTCTTCAAGCGCTTTGGCGACCAGTTTGGTGGCCCGATGTCGTTCCCACTGAACGGCTGGACGCTGGCGATCGACCTCCCCGCCGACGCCGCCGGCCTCGGCGCCGCGCTTGACCAGCTCGACCAGCTCGTCGCGGGCTGCGGCGGAAGGGTCTACCTGACGAAGGACGCTAGGCTCCGTCCGGAACTGCTTCGCACCATGTACCCACAGCTAGACCTCTTCAACCAGCAGCGCTCGCTAGTCGATCCAGACGGCGTGCTTCGCTCCGACCTTGCTCGCAGAGTCGGACTTCTCGAGCACTCCGCATGAGCAGCGACCACGCCGGAGCGTCAGGCAAGCGCGTGCTCGTGCTCGGCGGCACCTCCGAGATCGCGCTCGCCATCGTCGAAGCGTTGCAGCGGATCACACCACGCGACGTAGCGCTGGCCGGGCGCGACACAGCCGCGCTCGGCGTCTGCGCTGAGCAGCTCAGCTCGGTCGGCTGCGACCGAGTGATCACAACCCAGCTCGATGCCCTGGAAACCGGGCAGCACGCCGCGATCCTCGCCGACGTAGCCGAGCAGCTTGGCGGGATTGACATTGTGATCCTTGCCGTTGGGGCACTCGGCGAGCGTGGCGGCCTTCCAACAGACGTCCCGGGAGCAGTAAACGTCCTTCAGACCAACCTGACCGGAGCCGGTTCTCTGTTGATGGAATCCGCCCGGCTGCTGCGCGAGCGCGGCGCCGGCAAGATCGTCGTGCTCTCTTCGGTCGCTGCTGAGCGGCCGCGACGAGCCAACGCCGTCTACGGCGCCTCGAAAGCTGGCCTTGACGCACTAGCACAAGGATTGGGCGATGAGCTGCGTGACGATGGCGTCGGGATGCTCGTTGTAAGGCCAGGTTTCGTTCACACGCGGATGACGCGTGGCCTCGACCCTGCGCCGCTATCAACAACTCCAGAGGCTGTCGCCGACGTAGTAGTCGCTGGACTCGACAGCGGTGCCGATACTGTGTGGGCACCGTCGACACTGCGCTGGCTGATGATCATCATCAAGCTTCTGCCGCGGCCGATCTTCCGGAAGATGAAGCAATGAGCACTGGCGAGCCAAACGAATTCAATTCCCACGTCATCGAACGCCGCGACGAGTCAAGGCGGATCCGTGACATCGCACGCCTTGACCTAGGGCTCGGCGTCGTCGCCGGGATTGTCCTACTGATTGTGATGCCGGGGCTAGCGGTAACGGCGCTAGTCGCTACGCCAATCCTGCTCTTTTGTCTGCTCTCGTTCTACCTCGATAGACGCTCCCGATAGCTTCGTAGGCATTCGCGGCGCTTGACGATTGCGCGGTAGAGAGCGGTCGGGCTAGGACCTTACGCCTTCGAGCGAACGATCTCGCAAAGCAGCTGCGCGAGCAGTACGGGCTCTGTGACCATCGCGTCATGGCCGGTCGCGATCTCGCGGATCTCGATCCCTTCCTCCCGTGCTCGTTTGGTCGCCGCCACCGTGCCCGCGTTCTTCGGCTCAGTGAGGTCGATGAACGTGCTCGGCAGCGATCGAGCTGAATTGTTCGGCGCCGAGAGCGGCTCAGTCGAAGCCAGCAGCGGCATGTCGGTGAGGTTCTCCCAGACCCACTCTCTATCGGCCGGGTCGGTTAGGCCCCAGCGGTCGAGGAAGCTTTTCTGCGGCGGCAAGCGCCAGCCGTCGCCCTGTTCGCGCGCGATCTCAAGAAACGCCTCGCGGGACTGCGGCGGCTCAGTGTCGAGCACCGACTCCGTATCGCGCGGTAGAAAAGCGTCTAGGTAGACAAGGCGAGCGATTCGATCGCCAACGAGCTCGGCTGCACCGATTATCACTGCGCCTGCGTAGCTGTGCCCAACTAGGGTCACGCCGCGCAGGTCATCTCCCTTGATCAGCTCGGCAATATCGGAAACGTGGGTTGAAAGTCCCACCTGCTCAGTCAGCTCGCCGGCGCGCTCGGCGAGCCCGGTCAGCGTCGGTGCGTAGACGCTGTGACCGGCAGCCTCGAGCAGTGGCATCACGCGCTCCCAACACCAGCCGCCGTGATTGGAGCCGTGAACGAGGACGAAGGTTGCCCCGCCAGCGGAGTCGGCCAGTTGGGGATCGCCCATGTCCGGCAGGCTATCCGACCGCGCCGGGCGGTCAGTTCGCCCTACGCTTTGACTATGTCAGCCACCGCCAACAGTGAGCTTGTCGAACGCTTCTACCGCGAAGTGATAAACGAGCGCAAGCTTGGCGTGATCGACGAGCTGCTCTCTGATGACTTCGTCCACAACGGGGAGAGCCGAGGCCGCGACGGGCAGCGGCAGATCTACGAAGAGTTCCTCACTGCGTTCCCGGACTTGCAGACCGAGATCGTCGAGATCTTCGGCTGCGATGACCTCGTCGCCGTCCACCGCCGCTGGACCGGCACGCACGAAGGCACATTCCAGGGGGTCAGGCCAACTGGGCGCAAGGTTGATTTCGAGTCGACCGCAATCCTCACGATCCGCGACGGTCGCATAGCCGAATACCGCGGCGTACTGGACATGCTCACGCTGATGGAGCAAATCGGCGAGGCCCGCGGAACGGCGTTCTGACCCACTCGCGAAGACCTAGCGCCGCGCCAACTAATGCGAAATGGAACCGCCACTTTTCAACAGCAGCGTCACGGGCCCGCTGGGCGCGAAAACGTTTCGCGCCCAGCGGTGGCGGTCTGTAATCAGATCCAGCCGTCCCGATCAACTTCTAATCACTACTGAGGCATCTTCGCCCCGTTCGGGTAACAGAGCCCTGTTGCGGCGTCGTACTGTGGGTCGGCGCTAGGACATACGGCTGGGGTGCCGCCGCCGGCTGGGACGCCATTCCCGGTCGCTGGCTTGATCGGCTGCACGCCGTTTGGATCGCCATTTGGATCCGTGGTCGTCGCTGGTGGCGTAGTCGTGGTCATAGCCGCGGGCGCTGACGTTGATGCGGGCGTGCTAGTAGTCGTGCTCGAGCTGCCGCACGCGCTGGCGCCAAATACAAGCGCCGTCGATGCGAGGCAGACCGTAATGGCCTTAATCATGGTGGTCATTACTGCTCCTCTTCTATTAGTGGAAAAGTGAGGCTACCCGGGGTGGCGGCGGCTAATTCTTCCGCTTCGCTTCAACCGCTTCAAGCATCTCGTGAACGCGGGTGAGCTTCACTCGCGGGCGGCCGTGCGGCTCGCCGCGGCCCTTCTCGGCCTCGTCGATGTGGAGCCACTCGTCGTAGCTGACGTGCTCGGGGCGACGTTCGAGCACGAAGGCCTCTGAGCCGCCTTCGTGCGGCGCTGTCGGCTCAGGAAGTAGCCCGGCGCGGTAGTCGGCGATCAGGTGATCAACGGTCTCCTGCGCATCCTTCTTGTTCGTGCCGATTACGCCGCTCGGCCCGCGTTTGATCCAACCGACTACGTAATGGCCGGGCAGAACCTCGCCGCCGTCATGCACGCGCCCCGCCTCGTTGGGAATCAACCCTGACTTCTCGTCGAACGGAACGCCCTGCAGCGGCTTGCCGCGGTAGCCGATCGCGCTGAAGACGAGGCCGGCGTCGAGCGTTTCGAGCTCGTCGGTCATCTTTGCCTGCGGCTTGCCGTCATCTCCGACTACCAGCTCGTTGCGGGCGATCGTGACGCTCTCAACCTTGCCCGTGCCGTTGATCGAGACCGGCGAGGCAAGAAAGCGCAGCACGATTCGCTTCTGATGACCTTGCGGCTCGCGCGCAGCGTAATCGCGCAGAATCTCAACGTTCTTCGCCGTAGTCATGCTCGCGTCCTCAGCGAGCACGTCGTCGGAGAGGTCGAGCCCGTCGGGAGCGACAGCGACGTCGGCAGCGGTCAGCTCACCGAGCTCGCGCAGCTCAGGGTTAGTGAAGGCGGCCTGGCCGGGGCCACGGCGCCCAAGAATCACTATCTCCTTGACCTTGCTACCGGCCAGGACCTCGAGCGCGTGATCGGCGATGTCGGTGACTGCCATCTCCTCGCGCGGCAGCACCAGCATCCGCGCGATGTCGATCGCGACGTTCCCGTTGCCAACAACTACCGCCCGCTCGCAGGAGAGGTCGAACTCCAAGTGTTCGTAATCGGGGTGGCCGTTGTACCAGCCGACAAAGTCGCTCGCCGCCCAACTCCCTTCGAGCTCCTCCCCGCCGACGCCCGCGCTACGGTCGCTTGGCGTTCCGACCGCGTAGATCAGCGCGTGGTAGTGGCTTTCGAGCTCGTGGCGCTCAATGTGCGTGCCGAACTCAACGTTGCCGAAGAAGCGGAAGTTGGGGCTGGCGGCAACCTTCTCGTAGACGCGCGTAACCGACTTGATCTTGGGGTGGTCCGGCGCCACACCAGCGCGCACCAATCCAAACGGGGTTGGCAGGCGGTCGTACATGTCAACTTCAACCTCATCGCCAAGCGCAGAGATCAGCTGGCCGGCGGCGTAGAAGCCTGACGGCCCGGAGCCGATAATTGCTACGCGCAGCGATGCTTCTTCGCTCTGATCGTCGCTCATCTCTAAGAAAAACAGTACCGGGCGGCCGCTCAGGCGCCCGGTTTACCGCCCGCAGCGTCAAAGCGGGCCGACATCGCGTCGGCCATCGCGTGGGCCGCCGAAAGCGGACGAATCATTACCGAGAAACGACTGATCAGCCCATCCTCATCCATCTCCATCAGGTCAACACCATCGATCGCCTTGTCCCCTACGCGGGCACTGAAGCGAAGCATGTGGCTATTCCCCTGCTCGATGTCGTCCACATAGACGAAATCTTCGAACGTCTCCCCCACGAATCCAAGTAGTGACGTAACGACTGGCTTCGAGACGAACGGTGTGAACGCGACCGGGCTGAAGAACTCAACATCGTCAGCAAGGCAGGCGCTCATCGCCTCGAGGTCGTGGGCTTCAACTGCTGCGCGAAAATCGCTGCCTGCGGTCATCGGGGCAATCTACCGCGCACCGGCAGCTCCCGGCGACCCGCCCTAGCTCGCCGCGACCAGCTCGCCAGCAGACTCGTCGAACTGGACGCTGCGCGTCGTGACGACTGTGTAGATAGCAATTGCGAGATAGAGCCACGGACCAACGTCGGGAACGAATACGCCAACCACAATCGCACCTACATACAGCAGCACGCCCGGGTTGAGGCGGCGCGTCAGGCGGGACAGGTCGTCGCGATCAATCTCCGGTCGTATCAGGTGATCCTTAGTGCAGACCTTCCAAAGCCAGGTCAAAAGCACGCGGCAGAGCAGCAGCGAAAGACCATAGAAGACGACCGCCACTTCGCCGCCCGGGCCGCTCTGCGTTAGGTCCTGCGCCATCACCGCGGTTGGAAACGGGAGGAAGGCGATCGCCATCAGCAGCAGCAGGTTGACGCGCATCACGCTTGGGTTGATTGCGCGCAGGCACAAGAAAATCGTGTGGTGGGCGAACCAGAAACCGCCGATCGTCAGGAAGCTGATCACGTAAGCCAGGTATGACGGCCAGAGCTCCAAGAGCTTGGAGAACAGGCCGTCGCTGCCCGCGAGCGGTACTGCAATCCCGAGCACGATCACCGTGATCGCAATCGCAATCACTCCGTCGCTGAACTGCTCTAGGCGTGCGACGGCGAAATGGTTTAGGCGCTGGCTGTTGGACTGCGATCCAGACACGCCTTGCCGAG
>CAIJLJ010000030.1 GCA_903821395.1 uncultured Solirubrobacterales bacterium
CACCGGCCGCCTCATGCCCAAGCACGATCGGCACCGGCCTTGGGCGGTCGCCGTTGATCACCGAGAGGTCAGAGTGGCAGAGCCCTGCGGCGTGGATCTTGATCGTTAGCTCGCCAGCGCCGGGCTGATCGAGCTGAAGCTCGCGGATTTGAATCGGCTCGGTTGAGGCGAACGGGCCTGG
The DNA here is from genome assembly GCA_903821395.1 of uncultured Solirubrobacterales bacterium. Classification (GTDB taxonomy): domain Bacteria; phylum Actinomycetota; class Thermoleophilia; order Solirubrobacterales; family Solirubrobacteraceae; genus F1-60-MAGs163. The sequence continues at coordinate 182 of CAIJLJ010000030.1, forward strand.
ATCACCGCTGCGCATCAGCACGGCAGCACGGACGCTCGTCACTTAGGTCACCTGCAAGCGCTCAAAGAGCGCGCGCATCTGAGCGGTGATCTCCGACGGGCGGCGCGTCTGCGCGTCAACGAAGACGTGGACGAACCAGCCGACCGCGGCCGGCTCGCCGGTTTCGCCGCCAAAGAGCGCAAGTTCGTAACGAACGCTGCTTCTTCCTAGGTGGGCTACGCGCAGGAAGGCATCAACGCTGCCGGGGAAGGAGAGCGGGCCGAGGAACTTGCAGTGCGATTCGGCGCAGAGGCCGATCGTTTCGCCGTTATGGATGTCGAGCCCGCCTTCGGAGATCAGCATCTCGTTGATAACGGTGTCGAAGTAGCCGTAGTAGTCGGCGTTATTGACGTGGCCGTAGACGTCGTTGTCCTTCCAACGCGTCTTGAAGACCGTTTCGTGCGCGTAAGCGGCCTTGTCGGCAGGCGGGTTCTCTGGCTCAGCGCTCACAGTGATCTGAACTTACCAGCAGAACGCTCTGCGGCGGCAGGCTTGAGGGCAAAAAACAACGGCGCCCCGGCCTCATGCCGGGACGCCGTTAGTTTCAACGGTACTTCTGGGTGGGCGCTAACTAAGCGCCCGGTTACTACGCGCCCTTGACTGCCTTCTTGAAGGCGCCAAGCGCTGAGAACTTCGGCGCCTTGCTCGCGGCGATCTGGATCGTCGCGCCGGTTGCCGGGTTACGACCCTCGCGGGCCTTGCGGTGAGCAACAGTGAACTTGCCGAAGCCGGCGAGGTTCACTTCGCCGCCGCCAGCTACTTCGCTAACGATTGCGTCGAGTGTTGCGTCCAGCGTACGCTGAGCTTCTGCCTGCGTTGCGCCTGTGCTTGATGCGACCTTTGCTGCTAGATCTTGTTTATTCACGGGTCCTCTTTCGGTTGCGAGTTCCGCAAGCCTAAGCAATTCCCCGGTCGTATTGCGTTTTGGGGGTATGAGGTGCGTAATTACGGGCTATTTTGGCTCTCAACTCGGTTCGGTCGGCAGGCTGCCGTGAAGGCCCGAAAATCCCGATAAAAACTACGTTAGACTGAGATTCATGAGCCGACACCTACTTGCCACTTCGATCGTTGTTGCCGTTGCGGCGCTATTCGCGGCCGGTTGCGGCTCAAGCGGCAACGGTTCGTCAAGCGCGACGACCACATCCGTCCCGAAGGTGACCGCAAAATCAATCAATTCGCCTTTCATTTTCACTGTCGCGGGCTCCGACGTTACGGTCGCCGTCTCGGGGAATCAGGCCGCTCCGGCTGCCGATCTTCCGGCGCAGGTCGTTTGCGCAAATCTTGCGACGAAGGGTTTCACCGACCGCAACGAGGCATCGCTTACTTGGAAGAAGGGGGCGACCTCGGCGACGGTGACGCTCCCCAAGACTGCGGCCGGGATGGACCTCTGCGCGATCAGCTTTACCTCAATCAAGAAGCAAGCCGTCGCGGTGTTTAGCGCTGCAGCCAAAAAGAAGTTCTTGGCTGGTCAAACGACCGCCAAGTAATCGCGGCCGGCAACGGCGGTAACTAGCTGAGCTGACCGCCAAGTTTGCGGGCGGCCTTGGTTGCTGGGCGGTTGCGTGACGGTAGGCCGTCGCTCGTCGGACCCTGTTCGTCACGAATGGCCCTGTCGGCGGTCTTTGTACTGTGAGCGTGGTGATGACCCCTGAGCGACTTGGAAGTAGTCCTCGGCGCGCTGACGCTTAAGCCGCGTTCCCGGTCGATCATCGCTCACTGGATCGCAGCGGCAGTGGGGTCGCTGGTTGGGCTCGCGATGGTGCTGTCCGTGTCTGCGAATGCGGCGGGCATATCGAGTGGCTACATCGTGCCGCACGACGGTGGGGCCGGCGTTTCTAATGCCCTGATACCGGGGAACGTGGCCGCAGTTGGCAGGATCTCGTCTGCCCCGCAGACCGGGGCGCTGTTCGCGTGCCGCAGCGCCAGCTCGCTGCCCCGACGTTTCAGCCCGGCTCGCCAGCGGCTACCAGCAGTAAACGAGTGGCTCTCATCCGGGCTGCTGCAAGAGCTCCCAGGAGATCTCAGGAAGCTGCGGTCGGATTCGGTCCCTCCTGCCTCGGGGTCAGCGGAGCTTAGGACTGCAAGTTTTGCCGGATCCGTTGCGCGCTCTCCGGCAATAAGAGGCGGGCCGTTCTGTGTGGACGACAAGCAGCCAATCGGAGTAACGCTGCGCGGAGAGATGATCTTTCCGCCCGTTGCTGCCGCCGGTTCGACTCGATCGGTAAGCGCTGAGGGTGCGTGTGGCGGGCGACGGACGTCGGACGGCATGTACTACTTGGCGGATTCGATCGGCTGCCCGGCATCGAGCGGTCAAGTCGGCTGGGCAAGAGACGGCGCTTCAATTTGGGCCCGCCCTGCAACCGGGCTGGACGCCTGCGGTGGGCATACGACGCTCATCACATTGGACGGGCGGAAGGTACGCCGGTACCACTACCACCTAACTAAAGGCTGGCCGTACACGCTCGGCTGCTTCAGAAGCAAGCCCTCCACCAAATGGGGTGTAGCCGGCCCGAAAGGTCTGGCCTCCGTGCGGACTGCGACCGTCGCCCCGGATCCGGCTCCGCCGATCGTCCCAGACCCCGGTATCGGCGCCAATCCGGCTCCCGCTTCAGTCTCTTCAGACCCGGAGATGGTTCCTTCGTTCAATGCCTCCGTCACCGACTACGCTTTGCGCTGCTCCGCTGACCGAACAACAGATTTCCAGATTCAGCTTCCGGACGGAGTGGTGGCGTCGGTCAACTCCGGGCCCGCGCGCAGCGGGCGTTTCACCGAGTCGGTTCCGCTTCATTACGGCGAGCGTATGCGACTGAGTGTGAACGGCGGCAGCGAGTACTCCTTCCGCTGCCTTCCGCCCGATTTTCCTGCCTACTCCGCCGAGGTGACGGGGCAGCCTCAGGCCGCGGGATATCTCGCCACTCCAGGCTATGCGTTTCCCGGAGCGTCCCCATACGCGGTGATATTCAATGCTAACGGCGTCCCTATTTGGTGGTACCGCTATGACGGTGGGCCATTCGACGCGAAGCTGCTGGCGTCTGGGAATATCGTTGCCTACGTCGTCAGAGGTGGCGGCGGAGGAGCATATGAGGAGCGAACACTCGGCGGGGCGCTTGTGCGTGAGATGCGCACAGTCGGTGTTCATACCGACTTCCATGACCTGCAGGTCACTAAAGCCGGCACCTACCTGATGCTCTCGTACGTACAACGCGACCACGTGGACCTCACGCAGTTTGGCGGTGGAGCCGACGCTTCAGTGCTTGACGCCGTGATCCAAGAAGTTGCCGCGGACGGGTCGCTCCTTTGGAGCTGGAACAGCAAGGACCACGTTGCGCTCAGCGAGACTGGAAGATGGTGGCAGCGCGGGATCAACAACGGCGTCGGCTTATGGGACATCGCCCACATCAACTCGGATGCCGAAGACCACGATGGGAACCTGATTTTATCTGCGCGGCACCTAGATGCGGTCTACAAGATCGATCTGACTAGCGGCGCGGTGATCTGGAAGCTTGGCGGGACACCGACCTCC
>CAIJLJ010000031.1 GCA_903821395.1 uncultured Solirubrobacterales bacterium
CGTCTATCAGATCGTCACCGACCGGAAGGGCACTGGCCCGATCAGGCGGATGAACTCCCAGCTCTTCTACTGGATCGCCGGCATGATGACCGATGGCCGAATTCCCCGGAACGTCAGCGACTTTCGGTTAGTCGACCGAAAGGTCTACGAGACAGTCAATGTGATGGAGGAGCGCAACCGCTTCGTCCGCGGGCTCTTCGCTTGGGTCGGTTTTACGTCCGTAGGGATTGAGGCGGAGCGCGAGCCACGCACCGCAGGCGTCTCCGGCGCACACACCTTCAAGGTCATTGATCTCGCCTTTAAGGGCCTTTTCGCTCACTCTTACAAACCGCTCAGGATGATCTCGATCTTCGGCTTGACGCTCAGCGGTCTCTCGTTCTTGGCGATCATCGTCTTCGCCATTCGCTTCGTAGTTGATGGCGTGCCATTCGCAGGATTCGGCACGATCATCTGCCTCTTTCTGCTGCTGTTCGGCTTCCTCTTCACGATGCTCGGCATCGTGAGCGAGTACGTGGGGCTTATTTATGAAGAGGTCAAGCAACGTCCTAACTTCGTGGTGCGGCGCCAGGTCGGAATCGACGAAAAAGATTCGCGCTGACGGACGACTAGGCGCTCGTCGCGTCGTGCAGGACCTCAAGCATGAAGTCAATCTGTTGATCGCCGAGGCCGGGGTAGACGCCGATCCAGAAGACGTTCTCCATTACGAAGTCGGAGTTCGTTAGCTCGCCAACTACGCGGTGTTCGATCTTGCTGTAAGCCGGCTGCCTCAGCAGGTTGCCGCCAAACAGCAGCCGCGTGGCGATCCCGCGGCCTTCAAGCGCCCGAACGACCTCGTTGCGCGTCACAGGGCCGCCGGGGCGGATCGCGATTGGGAAGCCGAACCAGCTCGGCTCGCTGTTCGGCGTCGCTTCGGGAAGGATCATCAGCTCTTCGAGGGCGGCGAGCCCCGCTCTTAGCCGCTCGTAGTTGTGCTGGCGGGCGGCGATGAAGCTCTCAACCTTGCCCAGCTGCGCTACACCGACGGCCGCCTGCATGTCGGTGATCTTCAGGTTGTAGCCAATCTCCGAGTAGGTGTACTTGTGGTCGTAGCCTTCTGGAAGCTCGCCAAACTGTTGGTCGAAGCGCTTGCCGCAGGTGTCCTGCTTGCCTGGCTCGCACCAGCAGTCGCGGCCCCAGTCGCGGAACGATTCTGCAAGCACCTTGTACTTACCCTTGTCGCAGATCACGGCGCCGCCTTCACCCATCGTGATGTGGTGCGCGGGGAAGAAGCTCACGGTTGCGAAATCACCGAACGAGCCGACCGGCTTGCCGTTGTAGGTACTGCCCAGGGCATCGCAGCAGTCCTCAACCAGCCAGAGGTCGTGTTCCTCACAGAAGGCAGTGATTGTGTCGAGATCGAACGGGTTGCCGAGCGTGTGGGCGATCATCACGGCCCGCGTCTTGTCGCTCAGCGCCTCTTCGAGGTGCGTGACGTCAATGTTGTAAGTCGGAATGTCTACGTCGAGGAATACCGGGACGGCGCCGTTCTGAATGATCGGGTTGATCGTCGTCGGAAAGCCAGTTGCGACCGTTATAACTTCGTCGCCGGGCTTCACGTGTCGCTTACCCATCTTCGTCGATGTGAGGCAAGAGAACGCGACGAGGTTGGCAGATGAACCGCTGTTGACGAGCGTTGTGTGACGGCGGCCGAAGAGCTCCTTCGCGAAGCGCCGCTCGAATTCGGCGGCGTAGCGACCGGTAGTCAGCCAGAAGTCGAGTGAGGAATCGACCAAGGCAACCACTTCGTTCTCGTCGAAAACGCGACCGGCTACGGGAACCGAGCTTTCGCCAGCGACGAACTCAGCTTCCGGGAAGGCCGCAGCGTGGTACTGAGCAGTTAACTCAAGGATCTGCGCCCGCAGCGCGTCTCCACTGGCAATTGCGTCGTCGCCGGTTGTCACGTTGCCGTCTCCATCGCTTGCGCGCCACTCTACTTGGAGCGCGTGTCAATCCCCGAGCAGGCTGGGCGATTTCCCGTCCCGCTGTTGGCGAGAGTTTGCTTGCGCGGGCTGTTTTAGCGGCTCCCGGCTGTCATGATCGACCGTCGTGAACCTGGAAGAGCCTCCTACCCCCGATCCAGCTAGCCGCGAGGTGGACAAGGCCCGTGATCGGAAGCAGCCGTCGGATTCTCCGGTGACCTGGAGCGATCGCTACGTCGGCCTCGCGACGCTGCTCGTCGCGCTCTGCTTCCCGGCGATCTGGGTTTACGCTGGCTACCGAGGCTTCAGCTTTAACCAGTCGCTGAGTTTCCTAGTAGATGATGGCTGGTGCGTTAAGGGAGTTGAGTCCATCGGGAGCCACTGTTTCGGCGATTATGCAGCGCTCGATAACGTGCTTGCCGCGGGAAACCCTTGGTCTCCGGAGCTGCCATTTCCCACGCCTTATCCCGCGTTGGCTTGGGCTCCATCGATCATCTTCGTCTTGGTTGGCAGGCTAACTGACAGCTGGGTTCTCGGCCGCGATCTCTTCCTTGCGGTGCTCGCCTGCTCTGTCCTGACGCCAGCAATCTGGGCGGCTCGCGGATCGTTCTCCCGCAGAGCTCCGCTCACCCTCCTCCTGATCGGGCTCGCGTCTGCGCCCTTCCTTGTTGTTCTCGATCGTGGTAACACCGTTGGGATCGTGGTTGCCCCCTTGCTTGGGCTCGCAATCAGCTACGCGACGGGAAACTTCAGACGGA
>CAIJLJ010000032.1 GCA_903821395.1 uncultured Solirubrobacterales bacterium
ACTGAGCCGCCGACTCCAACCCCAGAGCCGGGCAATGGCGAGCGCGTCAAGGCCTCCCCAGTCGCGCGGCGAATCGCAGGAGAGACCGGTGTTGACCTAGATTCGGTATCCGGTAGCGGCCCCGGCGGGCGGATCGTAAAAGCCGACGTCGAGGGAGCTGGCGCTGCGGCGGTGGCCACCACGAGCGGCGATGAATCTAGCGGGCGCGGCAGTGTTACCACCACTGAACCGACCCGCACTCAAGCCCTGATCGCGCGGCGAATGGCCGAGTCGCGAGCAACCGTCCCATCGTTCACGCTGCAGATCAGCGTCGACATGACGACCGCGACGACGCTTCGCGCCGAACTGAAAGCCAGCGCCAACGAGAGCCAAGCGGTTCCAACGATCAACGACATGGTCGTCAAGGCCAGCGCGCTGGCTCTGCGCGAGCAGCCAGAGGCCAACGGCGCCTGGCGCGACGGTCACTTCGAGCACTACTCGCGCGTGAACATCGGTGTTGCCGTCGCCGGCCCAGGCACGCTCGTTGTGCCGACCGTCTTTGACGCCGACGCCAAGACACTGGCCGATATCTCGGCCGAGACCGGCGCGCTCGCGGAGCGCGTACGCAGCGGCACAATCACGCCGCCGCAGACTAGCGGCGGCACCTTCACCGTCAGCAACCTCGGGATGTTTGGCGTGCGCAGCTTTGAAGCGGTAATCAATACGCCGCAGGCGGCGATCCTCGCGGTCGGCGCCGTCGAGCAGAGGGCGGCCGTTCACGAAGGCGAAATTGAAGCCCGAATGCTGATGGAGCTGACGCTGGCCTGCGACCACCGCATCCTTTACGGCGCCGACGGCGCGAAGCTGCTGGCACGAATCAAGGCGCTGCTAGAAGCCCCGCTCTCGCTCGCGAGCTGACGGTAGGCTGGGACAGCAATGAGCGATCGCGCCGGGGAATGCTCGGTTGTACAGCTGGGGCGGCTCGACTATCGCGAAGCCAACGAGCTGCAAGGGCGGGTCCGCGACGCGCGCGAGGCAGAGCTGATTGGCGACACGCTGCTGCTGCTCGAACATAACCCGGTCTACACGCGCGGGCGCCGCAGCAGCCCTGAGGAGCTGCCGCAAGAGCCCTCCTGGTACGCCGAGCGCGGAATCGAAATCGTTGACGTGGACCGCGGCGGCCGCGTCACCTATCACGCACCAGGCCAGCTCGTTGGCTACCCGATCGTGCGCACGGCCGACGTAGTAGCGCACGTCCGCCTGCTCGAACGCGTGATCATCACCGCGCTCGAATCGGTCGGAGTTGAGGCACGGGCGCGGGTTGATGAGGGCTCTGACTTCACCGGTGTCTGGGTCGAAGAACGGAAGATCGCGTCGATCGGCGTTCATCTGCGCCGCTCAATTACAACCCACGGCTTCGCTATTAACGTCGATATGGGCCTCGAACCCTGGCAGTGGATCGTCCCCTGCGGGATACAGGCGCCTATCACCTCGATCGCCGCAGAGACCGGCGAAACCGTTGATGGCGAGGCGTTTGCAGCCGTGGTAAGTGGCGTCTGGGCGGGCGAGATCGGGCTTAGCGCAGAGCAAATGAGCGCCGCGCGACTGGCAACGCTCATCGCGGCGACCGACGCGCCGCTAGCCTGACTCTGTGGCCGAAGAGCCGACGATACGCGCTCACCAAACCCGCTCGCGCTCGAATCCGGGCGGAATGGACGTGAGCGCAGTGCTTGGCGCCGATGTGCAGCCGGTCCGCGCTCGTAAGCCACCGTGGTTCAAAGTGCCGCCTCCGGGAGGTGAGCGCTATCGGCAGCTCTCGGCGATGATCAAGGACGAGAACCTCCACACCGTCTGCCAAGAGGCCGCCTGCCCAAATGTCGGCGAGTGTTGGGAGCGAGGAACGGCGACCTTCATGATTCTCGGCGACACCTGCACGCGCCGCTGCGGCTTCTGCAACGTAAACAGCGGCAAGCCAACCTGGAATGACCCGCTCGAGCCAGCCCGCGTCGCTCGCTCGATCGCGAAGATGGGGTTGCGGCACGCCGTAATCACGAGCGTCGACCGTGACGACCTGCCCGATTACGGCGCCGGGATCTGGGCGGCAACGATTCGTCAGTGCCGTGCGCAGGCGCCGGACTGCAAGGTCGAAGTTCTGACGCCCGACTTCCGCGGCGAAGAGATGCCGCTAGCGAAGGTGCTAGCCGAGCGCCCCGACGTCTTCAACCACAACGTCGAGGTCGTACCAAGGCTCTACTCGGTAGCGCGGCGCGGCTCACGCTGGGAGCGCTCGCTGCGCGTGCTGCGAAATGCCCGTGCGATTGGCGGCGAGCAGCTCGTAACAAAGTCAGGGCTGATGGTCGGCCTGGGCGAAACACACGATGAGATGATCGAAGCCTTCACCGATCTGCGCGCAGCTGGCGTTCAGGTACTAACAGTGGGCCAGTATCTGCGACCGACCGAAAACCACCTTCCGGTGGTCCGTTACTGGCACCCCGATGAGTTCAAAGAGCTAGAACTGGCCGCCTACGAGCTCGGTTTCTCGCACATCGCTGCCGGGCCGCTGGTCCGCTCTAGCTACCACGCCGACGAGCACGTCCCGCAGCAGCTGCCAGGAGTCGGGCCGCTCGGCGCCGCAGTCGGCGCCTAGCCCGGACAACGATGCGCGCAGCGCTGCTGATAATCGCCCTCACCTTCCTGCTCGCATTCCTAGCTGGGACGCTCGTGACGATCGCGAGCGACGGTATAAACGTCCTGACCGTGCTATCGATCGGGCTGATCGCAGTGATGGCGATCGGCATCTTCGGCGCTCTCGCCAGCGGGGCTGATCGCGACGAGTGAGCGCTTCGTATTATCCTTCGAAAGAGACGTTGACCGACCAGTCAGTCAAAGGAGCAGTCCGTGGATCTTAATGACACACCAGAACAGGCCGAGTACCGCAAAGAGGTACGCGCGTGGCTCGACGCAAATAAGGCAGATGCCCCAATTCTTCAGGGCGAAGGCGCCCTCACCGACCCCGACGAAATCCTCGTCGCGCACCGCGCTTGGCAGGGCAAGCTCGCCGAAGGCGGCCTAGCTGGAGCCACATGGCCCAAGGAGTACGGCGGCCAGGGAATCGGCCCGGTTGAATCGGTCGTGATCAGCCAGGAGATGCAGCAGGCCGGCGTTCCCGGCATTCTCGACGTGATCGGCGTCGGCATGCTCGGGCCAACAATCATCGCTCACGGAACCGAAGAGCAAAAGCAGCGCTACCTCGGGCCAATGCTCCACGCCGATGAGATCTGGTGCCAGATGTTCTCCGAGCCAGCGGCCGGCTCCGACCTTGCCGCCGTGCAGACGCGCGCTAAGCACAATGACGACGGCACTTGGACGCTGAACGGTCAGAAGGTTTGGACGACCAACGCTCAGTTCGCCTCCTACGGGCTGCTGCTAGCCCGCACGAACCCAGACATCCCGAAGCACAAGGGGATGACGATGTTCATCGTGCCGATGGACGCCGAAGGAATCACCGTACGTGGCCTAAGGCAGATCTCCGGTGAAGCAGAGTTCAACGAGGTCTTCTTCGATGACGTCGTAATCGACGCCGATTCGGTTGTTGGTGGCGAAGAGAACGGCTGGGGCGTTGGCCTGACGACACTGATGTTCGAGCGCCTGACGATCGGCCTCGGCTCGTCGTCATTCGGTTACCGCGCAACGCGCTTCGCAGAGGCGATTGCTGCAGACCCAACGGCAGCAAGCGACCACGAAGTTCGCCACAACTTCGGCGAATTGGCCGCCGAGCTGGAGGCGATCCGTTGGACCGGCTACCGCTCGATCAGCGCCCTTCAGGACGGGCAGATCCCGGGGCCAGAGTTCGGCCTCGCGAAGGTCACGACCGTCAACTGCGCGGTCCGCGCCGGCGATCTGATCGCCGACATCGTTGGGCCAGAGGCGCTCGACGAGGACAGCGAATGGGCCTACATGATCTCGTTCCTGCCGGGCCTTAAATCGGCCGGCGGCACGGAAGAGATCCTCCGCAACACGATCGGCGAGCGCGTCCTCGGACTACCGCCGGAGCCACGACTTGACAAGGGCATCCCGTTCAGCGAACTGCGTGCCAAAGAGAAGGAAGGTGCATCAGCATGAACCTCGGACTCTCAGATGAGCAGGAGTTCCTACGCGACGCAGCGGCAGACGCTTTCTCGCGCGTAAAGACCGTCGAAGCTGCCCGCGAGGCAATCGAAGACGACTCAGCGATGCCTGACATGTGGCCAACGGCCGCTGAAGCTGGCTGGCTTGGGCTGCTCGTAAGCGAAGAGAACGGTGGCGCCGGGCTTGGCGCCTACGACGCAATGCTGATCGCTCAGGAGGCTGGCAAGGTGCTGGCTGGCGTTCCGCTTCTGGGCGCACTTCCGGCCTCGATGCTGCTCGACATGGGTGGCAGCGACAAGACCGCAGCGGTAGCCGCGGGCGAGCTGAAGGCCTCATGGCTGCCAGCCTGCCCACCGAGCTCACTCGAGCCGCGTTGGACCGTCGATCCGGTCGAAGGAATGGCCCGCCCTGACGCTCCGGCAGCGACCGTCGATGGCGACACCGTCACATTCAACGGCACCGTCGGCTGGGCACCCGATGCCGGCGAGGCAGAGCTGCTCGTCGTAATCGGCGTCGACTCCGGCGGCAATCCTGTTGCCGGCGCGGTAGACGCCAGCGCTTCTGGCGTAACCGTCGACGCTGACTGGCGCTACGACGCGACCCGGCGCCTAGCGACGGTCACGCTCGACGGAGCAAGCGGCACGAAGCTGGATCTTGACGCCGAGCAGATCGCGCGCGCTTGGTACCTAGTTCAGGCACTGATCGCAGCTGAATCCGTCGGCACGATGGAGACAGCGCTTGAGGTATCGCTCGAGTACGCGAAGGAGCGCTACACGTTCGGCCGCGCAATCGGCTCCTACCAGTCGGTCAAGCACGGAATCGTCGAGATTCTGCGTCGGCTCGAGAACTCCAAGTCGCTCTGCATTTACACAGGCTTCGCGTTCAGTGATAAGCCTGATGAGATCGCTTACGCCGCCAGCTGCGCTCGTTCTGTCGCCGGTGGCGGGCTCGACTTCACGGCGCGCCAGCAGATCGCCGTTCACGGCGGAATCGGCGCAACTTGGGAGCACGACGCTCCGTTGACGTTCCGCCGCGCGCAGCTCAACCGCCGCCTTGTTGGTGGCCATGGCATGTCAACCGACCGCGTTGCCGACGAGCTCCTGAACGGCCGTGGCCCGGTTGTCAGCGTCGGCTAAAACAAGCAACGCAAATAGATCTTGGGCGGGTAGGGTCGGCTAATGGCTGACCCGCTCGACCCGTCGGATGCGACGGTTAAGCGCCACCGCGAGGCGCTAGCCGCCCTGCCCGCCGACGACGGAGTAGACGCAGCTAACGCCGCGCGCGGACTAATCACGGCCGCCCCCAGCGACCTGCAGATCAAGAACGAAGACGGCAGCGTGATCTGGAGCCTTAAGGACTACGGCTTCCTCAGCGAATCGGCCGAGTCACCCGAAAGCGTCCATCCTGCCCTGTGGAGGCTTGCACGCCTAAACATGCACGCTGGTCTCTTCGAAGTTGCCGAAGGTGTCTACCAAGTGCGCGGCTACGACATCTCGAACATGACGCTGATCGAAGGCGAAGAAGGCGTGATCGTCGTTGACCCGCTCGTATCACCAGAATGCGCGGCTGCGGCGCTGGCGCTATACCGCGACGCAAGAGGGAAACGAAAGGTCATAGCTGTACTGCACACGCACAGCCACGTGGATCACTTCGGTGGCATCCGCGGCGTCCTAAGCGAAGGCGACCAGGTGCCGATCTGGGCGCCGCAGGGATTCACCGATGCGGCTGTCAGCGAGAACGTGATCGCCGGCTCGGTGATGGTCCGCCGCGCCGCCTACATGTACGGCTCAAATCTTGAGCGCGGCCCGCGCGGGCAGGTTGATGTGGCAATCGGCAAGGCAGTTTCGACCGGCCGGCCGTCGCTGATCGCGGTGACCAACGAGGTCACCGAAACCGGCCAGCAGGCAACGATTGACGGCGTCCTGTTTGAGTTCCAGATGGTTCCTGAGACCGAGGCCCCGGCCGAGCTGAACTTCTTCCTGCCAGAGCGAGGCGCCCTCTGCATTGTCGAAACAGCGACGCATGTGCTGCACAACATCCTCACGATCCGCGGCGCGCAGGTGCGCGACGCGCTCTGGTGGTCGCAGTGCCTGAACGAATCGATCGAACTTTTCGGCGAGCGCGCCGAAGTGCTCTTCGCTGGCCACCACTGGCCGACCTGGGGCAAGGAAGAGATCGTCAAGTTCCTCAGCGACCAGCGCGATCTCTACCGCTTCCTCCACGACCAGACGATCCGCCTAGCTGGCGACGGTTATAACGGCGAGGAGATTGCCGAGCGGATCGAACTGCCGGAGAGTTTGGTCGCGCTCTGGCATACGCGCGGCGCCTACGGTTCGCTGCGCCATAACGCGCGCGGAATCTACCAGCGCTACTTCGGCGTCTACGACGGCAACCCGGTCAACCTTGATCCGCTCGAGCCAAGCGATGCTGGAAGCCGCTACGTCGATGCGATTGGCGGCAGCGAAAGGGCGCTCGAGATCGCGGCGCAGGCGCTTGCAGGCGGCGATGAGCGCTGGGCAGCGACGCTCGCCGGCCACGTTATCTTCGCCGCGCCCAAGAACGTCGCCGCGCGCGAGCTCCAGGCCGAGGCCTTTGAGCAGCTTGGCTACCAGACCGAAAACGCGACTTGGCGCAACGCTTACCTCACAGGCGCCAGCGAACTGCGTGACGGCGTCAGCAGCGAAGGCCTCCGCGCGCAGGCCCCAGACATCGTGCGCGCACTACGCACAGGCCAACTCTTCGATGCGATGGGAACGCGGATCAATGCCCAACGGGCAGCACAGAGCGACCTAATTGTTGCTTGGAACTTCACCGACATTGACGAGCAGTGGACGCTCCGTATTACCAACGGAGCACTCAGCACCGTCGCCGGCAAGCTCGACGCGAACGCAGGGGCCACAGTGACAACGACGCGCGCCACGCTCAACTCGCTAATCCTGCAGGAGATCGACGCTATGGAAGCGTTTGGCTCGGGAGCGATCAGCGTTGAGGGTGACCCGATGGCTCTGGCCGGTTTTCTCGGCCTGCTCGACGACCCTCCACACGATTTCCCAATCGTGACGCCAAGGCCTTAGCCGGCCGGAGTGCCGCCGACATTTGCTCCCGATGGGGCCTCGGAACCACCGTTGCGAGCGGTGCGACTTGGCGAGAAGCTGCTGATCTTCCAGCTGCCGTTGACCTTCACCAGCGTCATCTGACCAATCTTCAGTAGCTGAACGGTGGCGGAGTCGCCGCTGACTTTCACGTCGCTAAAGCTCAGCTGCGATGAGACCGGCAAATCGCTCAGAGTGATGCCAGCCTTCGACGCGCAAGCCTGAGCAGCGGTCGCGCCGCTGGAGCTAGCAACAGCGTTCGCCTGCAAGCCGCAGAGAGTCTTCGCGTCGCCATTCTCCGCGGCGACCACGTAGCTTGTGACGGTCGCCCTAACTCCCGGGCTGCTCGCCTGCGCTGCCGTCGTCGTTGTCGCGATCGTTGCAGTGGGCGTCGTCCTCGTCGAGGTGCTTGTAAGCCCCGCGGTTGGATCGCTTATCGCGGCCGTGCTGGAACTACCGCTGCTACCGCCGGAGACCAATGCGGCCGCTGCAACCCCGGCACCGATGATCACCAGGATCACGATCAGAGCTGTTGTCCGAGTCACATCTCAGATGCTAAAGCGTCAAGCGGAGAGTGCTTCACGGAGCCCGGCGATCGCCTTGTCGGCGACCTTGCCGAAGCCAAGACTGAGCGCCGGATCAAAGATCTTCAGCGCGCCCTTCAAAGTCAGCTCAGCGTCGTAGGTGACGAGCGATCCGTCGCCATCGGCTTCGACCGTAATCTCGTCAACGCTGACGATCGTCGAGCTCTCCCCGCGCACGATGAAGCGGTGCGGTGCCTCGTAGAGCGTCGTCTCGTAGATCAGCGTGATCGTGCGGCCGAAGAAGCCGGCGTCGAGCTCTACGCGATTGCCCACTCCAAGCGGCCCGTCGTCAAGCCTGCGGGCCGCCGAGATGCCCGGATCCCACTCGGCCGTAGTCGAAAAATCGGCCAGGTAGGCGAAAACTTCCGCTGGAGGCTTTGGACTGGTGACTGTTTTATTTGCGTGAGCCATCGTTAGGGGAGCGCAGCCAACCGCGCTCCCCTACAAGCTAGCGCTCGGCCTAGCTGCCGTTCGAGAAAAACGCGTTCGGCTGGATCGTCGTCAGCGCCGTGTTGGCGCGGATTACGCGCGCGAGCGTGGCGTGACGAACCTGATCGAGCTGCGGCCCACTTAGCGAGTTTTCGTAGTAGAAGCGATCGCCATCGCGGAGCCGTGCGAACTGGTTTGCAACGATTCTCGTGAACAGCGGGCCGAGCGAACCGCTGGCGGTGTGATCCTCAGCCAATCCGCCGACCCAAAGGTCGATATTTGAGACCGAGCCGTAGGCGGCCTGAAGTGCGGCAGCCGTGGCCGGGTTTGAGCTGATCTGCGCAAAGCTCGTCACCCGCGGCAGCCCATAGGCGGCGCGGACCGTGTTGTAGTCGGCCAGCCCGTGGTCGCGGCCACGCTGAATGTTGAGCGAGGCAAGATCAAAGCCGCCCGAGCCAGGGGGACCGAAGAGGAAGTTACGAACGTCATCAACGATCTTCAGGTCAACCTCCTGCGTGTTGCCGCTGGAGGCCGCCTTGAGGAATGGATCGATGTCACCCTGATGATTTGGAAGGGCGGTATCGAACGGAGCCGTGTTGAAAAAAGCGTCGCGCAGCTCAATTGGGCCTTGCGGTGTATCGCTGCCGTCGTTGTTCAGACGACCGATCTCACCGTCGAGCATGCTGTGGCCGAAGCGGAAAGCGGCAGTCGAGAACTCGTTAGCGATCCCCGGGTTCACGTTCGGCTGGTAGCCCCGGTAGGCGGGCATCGCGCCAGCGCCGAGGAGAGCCGGGAGGAACTCGTTGTAAGTGATCGCCTGCAGCTCGCCGATTACGATGCGGCGAGCCTGCTGGTAGATCTGCTCATCGCTGAGAGACGGATTGCTTGCCGCGATCGCGCTCGCCTGCCGGTTGTGCTCACGAACAAACAGCGTCTGCAACGAGATCAACTCGACGTTCTCATTGGCTCTAACGTCGCCGCCGAGGAAGAGCTTCGAGTCGGCGACGACGTGCGCGTCGTTGGCGTTAGGGAGGCCGGCCGTGTTAAACGGCATCATGTTGCCGGCGCTGGTCTTCATCTTGCCGCCGGAGAGAGTCCGCAGCGCGGCTGCGCGGGCTGCGTCGGAGCCGTAGATCTGAGACCCATCGATGAAGGCTGTGATCGAGTTGGTCTGCTGGCGTGGGTTGCTCGTGCCACTCGAGGCGTCGAATGTCGAACGAGTGAACGACATCTGCTTCGTCCCCGTTGCGCTGGGGTCGAAGAACTGGTCGCCGCGTGGGACTGCAACCGGCATCGACTCTCCCGATGAGGTTGTGGTCAAGCCAATGTCATGGTCAAGGAACTGGCCGAAGACGTAGACAAAATCTGACATCTGGCGGCCGTTCTCGTGCGACTCCGCCTGCGCACTGAGTGCGTTCGAGAGAGACCGCGCGCTGGGCCGTGACGAGCCAGCTGCAGCCGACCGGCCGTCGGCGTAAGCCGACGGAGCGAAGCGCAACAGATCGGCGCCAACGGCGCCCCAAGAGGGGTTTCCAAGGTTGTTACCGACTCCAGTTATCGAATATGAAGCGTTTACCTGCGGTGGGAGCGGCCTCCGCGGTGGGGCTGGCTGCGGCCTGCGCGCAGGGGCGCCGCGCCGTGGAGTCTGCGCAGAACGGTCGTTACGCGCGAGCGAATGCTTCGCTCCGGAAACTGCCGGAATAGCTAACGCAGCTATTGCGGCGGAAGCCAATGAAAAAAGGTGGATCATGCGGGGCATCTGAAGTAACTCCTGGGTTCAAGTTTGGGCTCCCCCTACCGAACCCACCGCACAGCTCAGAGTTGCATTCCGATCTCTGAGAGAACTCTGAGAGCGACGAACATTGAGTGAACGGGGTGGCGGAGTTGCTACCCAGTTAGACCACCGGAGAGCCGCGGCGTGACGTTTTACCGCCACCGAGTGGAGCTAGCCGGACTCGAACCGGCGGCCTCCTGGGTGCGATCCAGGCGCTCTCCCAACTGAGCTATAGCCCCGCGAAGGCGAGTGTAGCCGCGACCGATTGCCACAGGCTGCCGCGTTGCTTTCTCTCCGCTAGGCTTGCGATATGGGAATGCTTGATGACGCAATCCGCGAGCATCTGGATCTGAAGCGCCGCCAAGGCGCAGACCCGGCCGAGATCGCGAAGCTCGAAACCGACGCTCTCGGTGGGGGTAAGGCCTCCGTCGATGAACCGGCGCCGGACGGCGAAGGAGAAGGGACTGCCGATACGCCCGAGATTGAGGCTGACGAGGAGCTCGTCGTCGCTGAAGTTGATCAGCCGACCGAAGAGGTGGCGATCGAACTCGATCCGCATGAAAGCCAGCCAACGGCGCAGTTCACAGCTGAAGAAGTCGAGGCTGCAATGGAGAAGCCCGAGCCAGCGCCCGTCCCTGAGCCTGAGCCAGCGCCGATGGCTGAGCCAGAGCCAGAGCCAGAGCCCGAGCCAGAGTTGTTCGACGCCGACGTGCCAGCGCAGCAGACCGAAGCGCCCGCTGAAGAGCCGACTGAGGCTCCAGCCACCGAAGCGGCGCTCGATGAGCTAGAAGAGACGCCAGACTTCCTTGAAGAGACGCCAGAGCATGACCGGCTCTGGTTCGAGCGCAAGCCGCCGCGCGACTTCGACTTCTAAGCCCCGTTACGGAACGCGGTTCGTCGTCATCGCTCGCTTAACGAGCTTCACGCTGGCGCTCCGCGGCGTGCGCACGAGCGTCTTCGAATTGAACGAGTAGAGGCCAAACTTCGGCGCGTAGCCCGAGACCCACTCGTAGTTGTCGGTCAGCGACCAGCCGAGCCAACCGATGACGTTGGCTTCTTTCGAAGTGATTGAGGCACGCATCTGGCGGAAGTGATCACGCAGATAGGCGGGACGCAAGCGATCCTTGGCATCAGCGACGCCACTCTCGGTGACGATCACTGGCAGCTTGTAGCTCCCGGCAGTCTTCAACACCTGCCTGAAGCCTGCTGGGTAGATCTCCGATCCAAAGTCGCTGCAGATAGTGGGGCACGGAGCGGCTAGCGGCGCCAGTAGCCAGCGGTAAGAGGTAGCCGGCAGGAAGTCGAGCACCGGTATCTGTGGTGTGATCGACGCGCCGATCGCAGTGACGCGGCCACGGAAGTAGTAGTTAACGCCAACGAAGTCGGCGCTTCTGCCGTGGATGGCCCGTTCGTCCGGAGTGATTATCCCGTCGGCGTTGGCATCGAAATCACCGCGGACCGCCGCGTTTAGGAAGATGCGATTGAAGAGGTAATCGGCGTGAGCGGTTGCGGCAACATCGGCAGCGCTGGACGGGTCGTGCGGAGTAAAGGCGATCATGTTCTGCACCAAGCCGACCTTTGAGCTCGGGTCAAGCTTCTTGACCGCCGCGTAGGCGACCGAGTTGGCGGCCTCGAGGTTGCGGATCGCGGTCACTGCGGCGGTGAAGCTGTAGACCCCCGGCGGGAAGTTGCCCGAGACAACTCCCGGGATGTTCACGTAACCGTTGGTGGCAACAACCATCGGCTCATTAATCGGCGCCCAGCGATCAACCAGATCGCCAAAGCGCCAGGCGGCCCAGGCCGAATAGCGCTCGAACTCTGTAACGGTCGCACTGTCGAGCCAGCCGGCGCGGGTCAGCGACGGCAGCGGAGCGTTCGGGTCGCGGCCTGCGAGCGCGGCGTGGACTGCGATTGGATCGTGAATCCAGCCCGGCAGCGTGAAGTGGTTGAGCGTCACAAATGGCGACATCTTGCTCGCACGGATCGATTTGAGGATCTCGCGATAGCGGCTCACAGCCTTCGGATCGGCCTGCCGGTCGAGTGCGCGCAACATCTCAATGCTTGTGGCCGCTCCGCTTGGCAGGTTCGTCGGCCGCTTCGGAAAGAGCCGACTCCACTCGAGCCCCATGCGGAAGAGGTCGGCGCCAAGGCCAGCGCGGGCGAGCTTAATGTCTGCCGAGTACTTGGACCAGAAGTCAGGGCCGTTCTCAGGCAGATCGCCGCTCGCCGTTCCGCTGGCAATGTTCCCCCTGTCGTGAACCCATGCCCACCAGTCGCTAGTTGGATCGGTGTCGTGGCCTCGGCCCATCTCGGACTGGAAACCTGCAGTCGAGACACCCCAATGAAAGCCCTCCGGAAATGCGCCCCCGGCGGGCTGCTGCGCTGCGCTGACGGCCGGTAGCGCAGCGAGGGAAACGACCACGGCGGCAACAGCGGCCAGCCGCGATGACAAAAAAGAGCTCCGAGCAGCGTTCATCACTGCCAAATCTACTCCCACCAAGTTGGTCGCGGCGCCGGGTCCGCGCCGTGGGCTCTAAACTTCACGCTTGAGGGGCCATAGCTCAGCTGGGAGAGCGCCGCCTTTGCAAGGCGGAGGTCGTCGGTTCGATCCCGACTGGCTCCACTCAAATTGTGCTGGCCACCCAGGCAGCGCGTGACAGGCCGCCGCAAGTTACGCTTATCAAATGGCAACTAGGTTCTTCTTTGCTCTCCTCGTCACGTCGCTGCTGGCGGCAACCGCGGCCGCTTCGGCAAGCGCAGCCAGTGCCAGCTCGACGGTCTGGCTCTGCAAACCCGGCTTAGCTTCGAACCCTTGCACCGACTCGGTCCGCACGACTGCGATCAAAGCCAACGGATCTCAGAGCCCCGAGCAGGTTAAGACCACGGCCAACCCGCCGATCGACTGCTTCTACGTCTACCCGACGGTGAGCCAGCAGAAAACCGGCAACTCGGACCTCACGATCACTTCAGCCGAAACGGGCGTTGCGAAGTCTCAGGCATCACGCTTCTCAACCAAGTGCCGGGTCTTTGCGCCGATGTACCGCCAGCTGACGCTCGCGCGGCTCTTTGGCACAGCGACCAGTACCGGTGACGGAGAACTCGCCTACAACGATGTCAAGGCAGCTTGGCAGGAGTATCTGACGCGCTACAACAAAGGTCGCGGTGTCGTGCTGATTGGTCACTCCCAAGGCAGCTTCACGCTCACTCGTCTGATCGCCGCCGAGATTGACCCGAAGGCCTCGGTCCGCAGCAGGCTGATCTCAGCCCTGATGATCGGCGGCGGCGTGCTCGTAGCCACGGGCAAGGACGTGGGCGGAAGCTTCAAGAGGATCCCGGCCTGCCGCAAGACGAGCCAGACCGGCTGCGTCGTGGCTTACAACACGTTCAACCAACAGCCGCCCGCAAACTCGCTCTTTGGTCGTAGCGCTCAAGCCGGCAAAGAGGTTCTATGCACCAACCCAGCGGCACTTGCCCGCGGCGCCAGTGGCAAGGCGCAGATCTACGTGCAGACATCCCAGCTCGGCTTCGGCGGACCGCCACTCGCTCCTACTCCGTGGGTATCAATGGCTGGTCTCTACACGACTCGCTGCGCCAGCGGCGGCGGCGCAAACTGGCTTCAGGCCACCGACGTTGGCGGGCAATCAGATAAAAGGCCGCGCTTCGGCACCCCGCTTGGCCAATCGTGGGGGCTGCACATCGTTGACGTCAACATCGTGCTCGGCAACCTGCTCGACCTTGTCGGTCATCAGTCGGCCGCGTGGCTTGCACGCTCGCGCTAACTGAAGTAAGCGCACGACGCGGCCGCTGATCGCCGCGCTAAGGCTTTAGGAAGCGATCAGTAATGCGCGCAACACTGTGCCTATGTCCCAATCCCATGACGCTATCCTGAGTATCTGATGATCTCCTTTCTACGTCGATCTTCAAGCAAGACTCTGATTGCTCTCAGCGGCGCGCTGGTAGTACTCGTGGCAGGAGGAGCGGTCGTCGCTTCCGGCGCTGCAGGTGGCGCAGGAACACCGCCCAACAAGTCGCTAGCCCAGGCCGTAGCCGGAGCCTTTGCCGGGCCGAAGATTGAAGGAGTAAGCGCTCGCATCACCTTCACCAACAAGCTGATCGACACAGGTGGCCTCGGCGGCGGACAGGATCCGCTGATGAGCGGCGGTAGCGGTCGCCTTTGGGCATCGAACAACGGTGACGTGCGAATTGAACTTCAGTCTGACGGAGGCGGCGGCGACGTCGAAGTGGTCGCCAGCGGCAACACGCTCTGGCTCTACCACGCAGCCTCGAACACGGTTTACAAGACGACGATGGCACCGGAGAAGAAGCAGACCGACAAGGGTCAGAAGCTTCCCCCAACCGTTGCTGCGGTGAAGCGCGTGCTCCGCCAGCTCGGTAGCGAAGCGACCACCTCAGGCGCGGTGCCCGACAACGTTGCAGGACAGCCGGCCTACAGCACGCGGATCGACCCGAAAGCCAATGGTGGCCTAGTTGGTGGCGCTGACGTAACTTGGGATGCAGCCAACGGCGCTCCACTGCGCGTAGCGATCTTCGCCCGCGGGCAGAACTCTCCAGTACTTGCGATCGAGGCGACCGACGTCAGCTTCGGCGCCGTTGACCCTTCGGTCTTCGCGATCCAGCCGCCTGCCGGTGCCACAGTCCAAGAGCTCAACCCATCGGCGACTAAGACGCACGCTGAGAAGAGCGGCAAGAAGCCTGCGCGACCGATCACCGGCCTCGCCGCGGTCACTGCGGCGGCACCGTTTACGGTTTCAGCGCCTGCTCAACTCGCTGGCCAGAAGCGAACCGGCGTGATGCTGATTGGCGCCGGCCCTAAGAAGCGCGTCGTCGTCCGCTACGGCAAGGGACTCGGCGGAATTACGGTGATGGAGAGTGCTGCTGGCGCCAAGCCGGTCGCTGCGCCCGCTTCGAAGACATCAAAGCGCGACTCGCTACAGATTCCGACCGCGAAGATCGGCGCAGCTGACGGCACCGTCCTCGGTACTGCACTCGGGTCCGTTGTCAGCTTCACACGCAGCGGCGTCAGTTACGTCGTTATCGGCTCGGTTACGTCTCAAGACGCCCTAGCCGCCGCCCGCGGGCTCTAATCACCGTGAGCGACCATGCGCCGGTCGCGCTACGCGGACTGACCAAGCAATACGGTCGCATCACCGCCGTTGACGATGTCTCGTTGACAGTCAACGAAGGCGACGTCTTTGGTTACCTCGGCCCGAACGGCGCAGGCAAAACGACGTCGCTGCGGATGATGCTGGGGCTAATCACGCCAACATCCGGCGAGGCGCGCGTCTTCGGCCATGACCCGCAAAAGTCGGTTGAGGCGCTGGCCGACGTCGCCGGCTTTGTCGAGGCGCCACGGTTCTACCCGTACCTCGACGGTATGACCAACCTCCGCCTCGTAGCTGCGCTTGACGGCAACGATGCCAAAAGCCGCATCGACGAAGCTCTCGACGTTGTGGAGCTCGCCGACCGCGCTGGCGACAAGGTCGGCGGCTACTCACACGGCATGCGACAGCGGCTGGGTATTGCGGCTGCGTTGATACGCCGCCCGAAGCTACTGCTGCTCGACGAGCCGGCGACGGGGCTTGACCCCGCAGGAATGCGTGACATGAGGGCGCTAATCGCGCGGCTCTCATCTGAGGGAATGACGGTGATGCTCTCCAGCCACCTGCTGGCCGAAGTCGACGAGCTTTGTAACCGCGTCGCAATCGTTCGCAAAGGAAGAATCGTCTACGAAGGAATGCTCGACGATCTGCGAGCGGCAGCCGGCCTAACGATCCGCTTGCGCACGACCGACGACGACGTGGCACTGCGCGTGCTCGCCGAGCGGCGCGGCATCACCGAGGTCGTCCGCCACGGCGCAGGTCCAATCAACTTCCGCGCCGCCGACGAAACCGCGATCGGCGAACTCTCGCGGGCGCTGGCCGACGCCGGAGCGCTGATCCTTGAGCTGGCGCCGAGCGCGGCGACACTCGAAGACCTCTTCTTCGAACTAACCGAGGGCGAAGGCGACGCTGAAGCGGAAGCGAAGCGGCTCGACGAGGTCGCCGACCTGACTCGAGGCCCGCAGTGAGCCGCCCGGGAACATTGACCGTCTACCGCTGGGAGCTGCGCAAGCTACGCGCCCAGAAGCGGACCTATCTCGGGCTCGGCGCCGCCGTCGCAGTGCCGGTGATCTTCTCTATTGCAGTGGCAGTCAACCCCGGCGGACCGACCGACGTACCGTTCGGGCGCTACGTCAAGGACACAGGACTTGCCTTCCCGCTGGTCACGCTGCTGTTTGGATCGATCTGGTTCTACCCACTGATCGCTGCCCTGGTCTCCGGCGACATCGTCGCTAACGAGGACAACAACGGCACGCTTAAGACGATCCTGACGCGCTCAGTTGAACGCAGCCAGATCTTCTTTGGCAAAGTGCTCGCGGCCTTCAGCTACTCGATCCTCGCGATCTTCCTCAGCGGTGCGGTCGCGACCATCGCCGGGGTGATCGTCTCCGGTTTCAACCCAATTCCAACGCTCTCTGGCAGCATCGTCACTCCCGAACATGGGCTTGCCTTGATCGCCGCCAGCCTCGCGGTCTACATGATGCCGGTGCTCGCAATCACATGCTTTGCGTTGATGCTTTCTACCGTGTTCCGCAACAGCGCCGCAGCGGTTGTTGGCACGTTGATGTTCTCGCTGCTGCTGCAACTCGTCGTGATCATCCCGGGCCTCGAAGGGCTCCACCCTTACCTGCTCAGCACCCAATTCAACTCCTGGCAGGGACTGCTTAGAACCCCGGCCGACTGGGATCCAATCATCCGCGCTGCATGGGTCTGCGCGGCCTACGCGATCCCGTCGCTAGCGATTGCGCTGACCGTCTTCGTGCGGCGCGACGTAGCTGGCGGCTGACGCCGGGTTTCCGGACGCGAAGTTCCCTCAGCGATCACTTCCTACGTCGTGGCTATTCTGGCGCCCTTTCGGCGCAACCGCAGCACCAGGAGAATCCCAAACAGCAGGCTTACCGCTCCACCAACAATGAGTGATGTCTCTACACCGACGTGCGAGAAGGCGTAGCCGATTAAGAGCGCGCCGAGAGCTGCGCTGCCGGTAACGAGCAGATAAAAGAGGCCGACCATGCGGCCGCGGATATCTGCGGGAACGTCTAGCTGAACCGCATTGCCACCAGCGACAAAGACCATCTCCCAAGAGAAACCGATCAGCATAAGCAGCGGGATGTCGGTCATCAGCGAGGAGGAGATCCCCAGCAGCAGCGTGCCCGTGGCAGAAACGACAACACCGAAGCTGAGCGTCCTCTCCGCGCTCGCTCCGTCCGTTATCCAACGACGCACAAACGGGCTGGCTAGCAATGCCCCACCGCAGAGCGCACCGAGCAGAACACCGAGCAGCATTGCGCTCTCACCGTGGTCTCCAGCGATAACAGGCATCAGCTGTTCGATCGGCGCAACGATCACGAAGAACGCCGCTCCGCCGAAGGCAACCGTCCTGACGACACTCAGCGGCCAGCCTTCTTTCAGCCCCTCCCGGATACTTGAGTCGCGATGCTTACGCGCTACGTCGCAGGCCGCTTGCAGAATCGGCGAGGCGAGAAGGACGAGTGCGACAACAGCGTACGAGGCTGCGTTGGCGGCAAACGAAAGCCCGACGCCTACAGTGGCCACCACAGTGCCGCCGAGAATTGCGCCGGTGAACTGAGCGACGTTATAGACGGCAGAAACATCTGCAACTGCTGCACCCCTAACTTCTTCGGGCACGGTAAACGGGATCACGAGCTGGACAATCGGCTGGCTAATTGAGTGCAGAACCGCGCCGCAGAAGACAAGCAGGTAGATCAGTGGAAGCGTCAGCGCGTCATTGAACGCCAACAGTGACATTGTTAGAGGAGGCAGAACCAGAAAAGCGCTGAAGCCGATCACGAGTTTCCGCGGGCAGTATCGATCGGCGAGGGCGCCCCCGATCGGTGAGCCAACTAGGCTCGGCCCAAGCGCGATCGCCGCGAGGATTCCAACGTCCATCGGGTTCTTGGTCAGGTGGAAGACGAGCCAACCGGCGCCGACTGTCTGCATCCACGACCCAATCGTCGACAGGGCGCGCGCGAATATGATGCGGCGAAACGGCGCGTAGGAGAACGGCCCGCCCGCGAGCCGGTGCGCAAACATTGCGGAAAAATAGCACCGAAGGCGATCGCTATCCTGAGTCGTCGCGATGGAGAGCATTCCCGGGCACCTTCGTTTTCCGCAATTTCGCCGCCTGCTTGTTGTAGGTGCGTTAGTGCGCTTTGGCCTCGCCGTGCAGGCGGTCGCGGCGACCTACCTCGTCTTCACGATGACCCACAGCGCTGCAGACGTTGGTCTGCTCGCAGTAGCGGCGCTGATCCCCGGGGTCTTTGGCCCAATGGTCACCGGCACGCTGATGGAGCGGTTCTGCCCGCGCAAAATGGCAATTACGTTGGCTTTCGGCCAGTCCGCCGCCGCCCTGGCGCTGGCCGCGCTAGCAGCGGAAGGGCGGCTCAGCCTTGGCCTGATCTACCTACTCGCACTGATCAGCGGTGCCTGCTTTGGCGGCCTTCGGCCACTAATCATCGCTCTCTTTCCTTACACCGTCCCGGCCGATGCGCGCGGCGGGCTGGACAAGTACCGCGACTCGATCAATAACTTCACGGCGATCATCGGAGCGCTCGCCAGTGCGGTCATCGTCAATGACGTCGGCGAGGCGTGGGCCTTCGGGCTTGCGGCGCTTACCTACGCGGCCCTAGCGACAGTACTGATGCTGGCCCACAATCTGCAAGAGGCATGCGATGCGCTCGCAGCGACGCCGGCTGAGCCGCTACGCGAAGGCCTAGTAAAGGGGCTGGAGGCGCCGATAGTTCGGCTCGCACTGCTAACTGCGGTCGTCTTCTTTCTGTTCGTCGCGCCGATCGAGAATCTGATACCAAGACTTGCAAGGGCTCACGGCGAGAGCGCAATGTACGTCGGCGCGATGGTCGCGGCGTTTGCTTTCGGTGCGCTCGTTGCAAGCCTTTTTGGCGACTATTTCACGCGTAAGGAGTCAGGACTGAGGCGGGAGCTAGAGCTGATCCTCGTCGCGGTAGCTTTTGTCCTCGTCGTGCTCTCGTTCTCGATGAGCCTTGCAATTGACATGGCGATGCTGGCCCTCCTGGGCGTAGCAACAGAGCTCACGTTCCTAGTGATGCCAAACCTGGTGATCATCTACTCTCCTCGCGAGGTTCAGGGGAGGATGATCGGCCTCGTATTTATGACAACAGCGTTGATGGTCGGCGTCGGCACCTACCTGTTTGGCTACCTTGTCGATTCGGTTGGCCTTGAAGCCGTTCTGATCGGCTCAGGTGTTGTGCTGCTGGTCTACTCGGTGGCGCTGCTCTCGCGGCCACTGCCGCTCCCGACCGACGAACGTCAGTTCACGCAGCAGCCGGATTCTGCTTAGCCCACTCGATGATCTTCGCCGACTCGTCGAAGCCGGTGCCGTCGTCGAACTCGATCGCTGGGACCCAAGTGCGGCCGGTGACGGCCTTGACCTGCCGGCGCTTTGGCTGCACCGCTAGCGGCAGCGGGCCGAGGCCATAGACCTTCACCACTTCAGGGTCGTAGCCGGCATCGAGCAGCGCTTGGTGGGCCTCGCCGCAGGGGTGGGCGTGGCCGAAGAACTTCTGCGTCCAAGCGCCGTAGCAGACGTAGAGCTTCATCCGATTAACGCTTTCACGCGATCGGCAACAGCCTGCGGGGTGATGCCGAGCTTCTCGAGCACCTCGTCGCCTGGAGCTGAGGCGCCAAAGCGATCGATCGCTACCGACGCGTCAACCCAGCGCTGCCAGCCCATTGAGATTGCAGCCTCGACCGAAACTGAAGGCAGGTCGGGCGGAATCACTGATACCTGGTACTCCTCGCCCTGCGCTTCGAAGAGCTCCCAGCTTGGCATCGAGACGACGCGGGTTGGGATTCCGTCGGCGGCGAGCAGCTCGGCGGCTGCAACGGCTACCGAAACCTCGCAGCCGGTGCCGACGACGACGGCCTGCGGCGAGTCGGCCGGCTCGCTCATCACGTAGGCGCCCTTGTCGAGCCCCGCGGCCGAAGCCATTCCACCTTCGCCGCGGTCGTAAACCGGAGTGTCCTGGCGGCTGAGGATCAGCGCAGCCGGCCCGGTTAGGTCGGAGATGATGAAGCGCCAAGCCTCGGCCGTCTCGTCGGCGTCGGCCGGGCGAATAACGGTCAGCTTCGGGATTGCGCGCAGCGCGGCAAGGTGCTCGACGGGCTGGTGCGTTGGGCCGTCCTCGCCGAGCGCCACCGAGTCGTGCGTGAAGACATAAGCAACGTTCATCTCCGACAGCGCTGCCAGGCGGATCGAGCCGCGCATGTAATCGGAGAAGGTGAAGAAGGTCGCTCCGTATGGGCGAACGATGCCGCCGTGGGCTGCCATTCCGTTTACTGCACCGCCCATACCGTGCTCGCGAACGCCGAAGTAGACGTTGCGGCCTACACCGGTCTCGGTGTAGTGCTCGCTCTCGCCGCCGGGGAAGATCGTCCTCGTTGAGCCGCTTAGGTCGGCAGCACCGCCGACCATCGTCGGAACATGGCTGGCAAAGGCTTCCATCGCCTTACCGCCGGCAACGCGCGTTGACATCTTCTCGGCGCCCCAGTTCGGCGGCAGAGTCGCGTCAAAGCCAGGCATTGGCTTACCGGCCCAGGCGCAGTCCCACTCTTCAACGCGCTCGGGGTTGGCGAGCTTCCAAGCCTCAAAGCGGGCCGTCCACTCAGCCTTCTCAGCGGCGCCGCGCGCCTTCTGGTCCATGTGCTCGGCAACATCATCGGGCACGTAGAAGTGCTTGTCAGGATCCCAGCCCATCACCTCTTTGGTGGCGCGGACCTCGTCCTCGCCGAACGGCGAGCCGTGGGCGCTGCTGGTGCCCTGCTTATTCGGTGACGGGTAACCGATGATCGAACGAATCCGTACCAGCGAGGGGCGGTCCTTCTCCTGGATCGCGCGGTCGATCGCGCGCTCAACTTCATCGAGGTCGTTGACGTTCTCAACGTGCTCGACGTGCCAGCCGTAGGCCTCGAAGCGCTTCGTTGTGTCCTCCTTGTAGCTAAGCGATGTTGGGCCGTCGAGCGAGATGTCGTTGTCGTCGTAGCAGTAAACAAGCCGGTCAAGCTTGAGGTGGCCAGCGAGCGAAGCGGCCTCAGAGGCGATCCCTTCCATTAGGTCACCGTCGGTGACGATGCCGAAGATGCGGTGGTCCTGGACCTCAGCACCGAAGCGCTGACGGAGGAAGTTCTCAGCGATCGCCATCCCCACGCCATTAGCGAAGCCTTGCCCGAGCGGGCCGGTTGTGACCTCTACGCCTGGGGTTGGATGCTCAGGGTCTAGTTCCGGGTGGCCGGGAGTGATTGAACCCCACTGGCGGAA
>CAIJLJ010000033.1 GCA_903821395.1 uncultured Solirubrobacterales bacterium
CGATGCCGACAAGATCAAGACGACGCCGACCTCATGGAACGACCTCTGGAGTCCTGCATACAAGAACGAGGTTTCTGTCTGGCAGGACATCGCGCTGATCTACACGACAGCGATCCAGCTCGGTTACAAGAACGTCTACACCCTGACCGATACGCAGCTTGAGGCGATCAAGACGAAGTTGATCGCCCAGAAGCCGAACATCCGGAAGTACTGGACCACGGCTGGTGAGCTCGCAAACCTGTTCGCTAACAACGAAGTGACGATCGGTATGTCATTCGGCGGTGTGACGGTAACCCAGCTCCAGAGCCAGGGCCGCAATGTCAAAGAGGTGATCCCGGTTGAGGGAGCCACATCGTGGTTTGACAACTGGATGATCCCAGTCAAGTCGCAGAACCCTAATGCCGCTTTGGCCTACATCAACTACTTCCATAAGCCAGCTACGCAGAAGCAGTTCGCGAAGATAACTGACTACGGAATCACGAACCAGAACGCGGTGAAACTCGTTCCGGAGAGTTACGTCAAGGTCTACCACCTCGATAATCCAGACTTCATCTCCTCACTGGATTACTGGAAAGCAGTACCGCGTCGCCAGAAGTACCTCGACGTGCTCAACGCAGTGGTTGCCGCATGATCAGCGGAACTGCGAGTTCGGACGGGGCGCCCGCACAGGGCGCCCCGGACGGGCACGCCGCTGTCGAACTTGAGAACGTCACGAAGCGTTACGGCGACGTAACTGCGATCGAGGACTTCGACCTTCGCGTTGAAGACGGCGAGTTTCTGACGCTGCTCGGACCATCGGGCTGCGGCAAGACGACGACGCTAAGGCTGATCGGTGGCTTCGAAGCACCAAACCGCGGCGAGATTCGCATCGGTGGCGAAGACATGTCCTCGCAGCCGGCCTACCGACGCCCCGTTAACACCGTTTTCCAGCAGTACGCGCTCTTCCCCCATCTCAGCGTTAGTCGCAACATTGGCTACGGCCTAAAGCACGCCGGAACCGGTCGCGAAGAGACGGCACGGCGAGTCGAAGAGATGATGCACCTGATGCAGATCCCTGACGTCGGCGATCGTAGGCCGCGCGAGCTCTCAGGTGGTCAGCAGCAGCGCGTCGCACTCGCGCGCGCACTGGTGATGAACCCAAAGGTCTTGCTGCTCGACGAACCCCTCGGCTCACTCGACTACAAGCTGCGCAAAGACATGCAGTTCGAACTCAAGCGGATCCACCGCGAGGTTGGCGTCACATTCATTTACGTGACACACGATCAAGAAGAAGCGATGACGATGAGCGACCGAATCGTCGTCATGAGCAACGGTCACATTGAGCAGGACGCGAGCCCTGCCGAGATCTTCGATCGACCGCGAACCGCCTTCGTTGCCGACTTCATTGGCGACACAAACATCGTCCACGGGACCGTTACCAGGATTGAGAATGGCCATGCCAGCGTTGATCTCGGCCCACTCGGCGAGATCGGCGGCTCGACCGACGACAAGATCGCCGCTGGCGACCGGGTACGAGTCAGCATCCGGCCGACAGACGTTCGAGTCGAACACGGCGATAGCGGCGGCGCAGTGGTTCAAGATTCGGTCCTTGTTGGTGGTCATATCGCGATGAAGATCACGAGCGGCAGCGAGACAGTTGTCGCTCACGTCGGTCGTGGCTCGTCGTTTGAGCCCGGCAGCGACGTCCGCCTCCACGTCGATTCCGATCGCATCCGCATCTTTGCCGACAAACCTGAGCCGGCCGCAGACGAGTCGCAGGACGCGGCGCAGGCATGAGCGACGCGGCCGCACAGGTCGGCCTGCCGCCGGTAACCCCGGAAGTCGACCACAAGGAAGGGAAAGGGCGCGGTAGAGCGTTTCTTGGGATTCCAGTAGTCGGCTGGATGTTCCTGTTCTTTGCGATCCCTTACACGCTGCTCTTCCTCCAGAGCCTCTGGAAGCCGACCGCATTCGGCGTCTCGCACGACTGGAACCTCGAGAACTACAAGCTCGTCTTCTTCGGCGATGCCCTCTCCGGCAACATCTACATACCCACGCTGCTTCGGTCGCTAAAGGTTGGAGCGCTGGTCACGATCTTCGCGACCACGCTGGCTTTCCCAATCGCCTACCTCCTAGCTTTCAAGATCCGCAACTCACGCACGCGGCTGGTGCTTTACGTGCTGGTCATCGTGCCGCTTTGGGCCAGCTACCTACTGCGCGCCTACGCCTGGAAAGTGATCCTCGGGCAGAACGGTCTTTTCGCCTCGGTGCTCGACCAAGTCGGGCTGGCAAACACCTTCCTCTCCAACCTGCTCTATTCGCAAAGTGCCGTTGTGATCACGATGACGCACATCTTCACGCCATTCATGATCCTCACGATTTATGCCGTGCTCGAGCGTCTACCACCAAGCCTGATCGAAGCTTCGAAGGACCTCGGAGTAGGCAGATTTAAGACCTTCTTTACGCTCGTCGTGCCGTTGGCGCTGCCTGGCGTGATCGCCGGAGCAACCTTCACAATGGGGCTCTCGACCGGCGACTTCGTGGCGCCGCAGTTGGTCGGAGGCCCGCACGACGTGATGATCGCCAACCAGGTCTACAGCCAGTTTGGGGCCACCAACAACTGGCCGCTCGGCTCAGCAATCGCATTCGTGCTACTTGGCTTCGTCGCAATCCTCGTAGCCCTCTCGACTCAGGCAGAGAGGCGCGAGCAGCTATGAGCGTGAGCATCAGCAACGAGGTACCGGGGCTCGATCTCGTTATCGATGAGGCATCGCCCGAAGGGCTCGCAGCCAGTGTCTACCGCGAACTGCGCGCCGCAATCTGTGACTTCCGGCTGGAGCCGAAACAGCGCTTAGTACAGAACAACCTCGCCGACCAATTAGGGATCTCCCGAACGCCGGTCCGCGATGCACTGATGCGCTTGGCGGCCGAGGGGCTGGTCCACCCAGCGCCCCAGCGAGGCGGCTACCTAGTGAGCGAGTTCACGGCGCGCGAAGTACTTGACATCTACGACGTGCGCCTAGCGCTAGAGGTGAGCGCAGCAGCCCAGGCGACCGGACGGCATGGCTTAGTTGAGGTCGCAAGGCTGCGCGAACTTAACGAAGCAATCGCCAACCCGAGTAACCCTGATGGACCATCGACCTTTGAGCT
The DNA here is from genome assembly GCA_903821395.1 of uncultured Solirubrobacterales bacterium. GTDB lineage: Bacteria > Actinomycetota > Thermoleophilia > Solirubrobacterales > Solirubrobacteraceae > F1-60-MAGs163. Next base: position 3,130 of record CAIJLJ010000033.1, read on the forward strand.
GAACCGCGAGTTCCACGCGCTTGTGGTCAGCCGCAGCGACAATGTGATCGTTCTGAAGGTGCTCGCCGAGCTCTGGTCGATGCCGAGTGCGCTGCGGATGTACAACCTGCAGATGATTGAGGAACATGATGCCGATTCGATGATCGCCGAGCATGAGGAGATCATCGCCGCGCTCGAGCAGGGAGACTCAGGGCGCGTCGAGGAAGCTGTGCGAACGCACATCGAGAAGGCCCGCGCCGAAGCAGTTCAGCACGTAGACCGCGCTGAGAAAACGAGCGTGTAGCGTGAGAAACGAAGCTTCATTCACTAAAGAGGGTCGCAATATTCGACTGAATTCATTGTGTACGGAGGCCTTGCTGTGAGCAATACTGCCCGCCAACCCGAGGTGATCGCCTACGACGCAGGCGGCACGATGACCGACGCCTTCATCGTCGACGGCAGCGGAAACTTTGTAGTTGGCAAAGCCCAAACCACCCCTGACGACGAATCGCGCGGCTTGATGGAATCAACGGTTGACGCGCTCGGCCAGTGGGACACCGACACAAGCACGGCGTTCCCGTCAATCGTCTCGGGAGTCTTCTCTGGGACCGCGATGCTTAACCGGCTGCTGGAGCGAAAAGGCGCGAATGTCGGCTGCCTCGTGAGCGGTGGGTTGGAGGACTACCTGCGGCTTGAGCGCGGACTCCAAACTTGGCTCGGAATGACCTACGCCGACCGGCTCCACGTCACGACCCACTACCACAACGAGCCGCTCGTTCCACGCAAGCAGATGCACGGCATCCGCGGCCGAATCGACGTTCAGGGTCGGGAGGCAATACCGCTCTACGAAGACGACGTCCGCACCGCGGTTGAGTCACTGCTGGAGCACGAGGTAGACGGAATTGTCATCTGCTTCCTGCAAAGTTTCGTGAACGATTCGCATGAGGCACTCGCTGCCGAGATTGCGCGCGCGATTGTCACTGAGGCCGGTCGCCCTGAGCTACCGATCTTTGTCTCGAGTGAGCTCTATCCGCTTCGGGGCGACTTCCCTCGCCTCAACTCGACCGTGATTGAGGCCTACGCCGCAGAGCCATCGCGCCATCAGTTCCGCCGCCTGCAAGACGCCGTCGCGGGCGCTGGTGCCGGCTTCGACCTGCGCATCATGGCCGCTCATGGAGGCACGATCGCGATCGATTCGCGCGAGCTTGCCCGCACGCTCGTCTCCGGTCCGATCGGCGGCGTCGTCGGCGCTGGACACCTCGCTGAAGCGCTCGACATTAACCGAGTCGTCTGCTCCGACATCGGCGGCACCAGCTTCGACCTCGCACTAATCAACGAAGGGCAGCTGGCGATCCGTCAGACGCCCGACATAGCTCGCTACCTGCTGAACCTGCCGATGGTTGAGATCGAATCAATCGGCGCCGGCACCGGCTCGTCCGTGCGGATTGACCCTGCGTCGTCGCGGCCCGAGATCGGCCCTGACTCGGCCGGGGCGAGCATCGGAACAGCTTGGCCAGAAGGCAACTTTGAGACCGTCACCGTTACCGACTTGAACCTTGTACTTGGTCGGCTCAACCACGAATACTTCCTTGGCGGAACCGTGCAGCTGGATATCGAACGTGCGCGCGCTGAGGTCAAACGACAGGTCGCCGATCCACTCGGGCTAGACCTCGACAAAGCGGCCGGAGGCGTGGTTGACCTGTTCGAAGAGCAGCTCCGCTACGCAGCGCTTGCACGTGTGCTGGCGAAAGGCTACTCGCCGCTCGATTACTCGCTCTTCTGTTACGGCGGCGGTGGCCCGCTCCACGTCGCTGGGTACACCGAAGGCGCGGGATACGCCGACGTACTCGTTCCGACTTGGGCGGCTGGCTTCTCGGCCTACGGCTGCGCCTGCGGAGACTTCTCCTACCGCTTCGATCAGACCGCTGGGATCGCGATCTCCAGCGAGGACCCGGCGGGCACGACAGCCAAGCTTGACCAGGTATGGGGCAAGCTGAAAGAACGCGCCCTGGGTGCATTTGCCAGCTCCGGGATCGGTGCCGACAAGGTGCAGCTGAGGTACCTCGCAAACATGCAGTACAGCGGCCAGCTCAACGACATTGAGGTAACTGCAAACCCCGATAATCCGACCGATACCTCAGAGCTGATCTCAGGCTTTGAAGACCTCTACAGCCGCCTCTACGCAAGTGGCGCAGCCTCACCCGAGCTGGGCTACACGATCACTTCGCTGGCGCTGGTTGGGTCGGCCGACGTGGCCAAGCCGGTTCTCCCGGACGAAGAGGAGACCGACCAGCCGCCAGAGCCGAAGGGAGAGCGGCCGGTTTGGTGGACGCAGACGGAGGTCCACGTCCCAACACCGGTCTACGAGCAGGACGACGTTCGGGCAGGGCAGACAATCGTCGGCCCCGCGATCATCGAGGCCCCCGCAACGACATTCGCCGTGCCTCCAGGCCGCCAGGCGCGGCTAGATCGGCACCGCATCTTCCACCTCTCTGAGACAAGCGACTGAAAAGACAAAAATGGCAATCACAGACCAGCCCGCGCTAACTCCCCTCCAGCAGCTACTCGCCGAGCGTGAGCAGCAATTCAGCGAGACCGGCTCCTACGCGGGGCTAACCGGTGAGCTGCCGTTCAAGCGCAGCGACCCGATCCTGTTCGAGAAGATCTTCTCGCGACTACGCGGTGGCCTCGTCTCAGCGCGCGAGACGGCGCTCAACATCTCAGCCTCACCGATCGTCAAAGAGCTCGGCGAGCTGGCCTTCGCGTTTTACACACCGGAAGGCGATTCTGTTGCACTTTCGACGGGAATCATCGTGCACGTGCACACGATGTCGGACGTGATCAAACACATCATCCGTGAAGGCTTTGAAGAGAACCCGGGAGTTAACCCAGGCGACGTCTTCTGCAACAACGACTCAATGATCGGCGACGTCCACAACGCCGACGTTCAGACGATCGTGCCGGTATTTCGCGGCGAGAAGCTGGTCGGCTGGGTCGCCGGCGTAACGCACGTGATTGAGATTGGAGCAAGTACCCCGGGGAGCCTGCCGCTCGGGCCAATCTCACGCTTTGAAGACGGTCTCGACATTCCTTGCCGCAAGGTTGGAGCCAACGACGAGCTCTTCCGCGATCACACGCAGGGCGCGGCCAAGGGAACGCGTATGCCGCGCTACTGGATGCTCGATGAGCGCACGCGGCTTGCGGGCTGCCTGATTGCGCGTGATCAGATCGAACGACTGATCGATGACATCGGCGAAGAGCCGTTCGGCGAGTTTTGCCGCGAGGTGATCGAAGATGGGCGCCGCACGTTCCGCACCCACCTAGCAACGATGACCGTGCCAGGCCGCTACCGCGCGCCAGCTTTTGCCGAGATGACGCTTGGCCACGAAGAGCGGATGCCAACCCATGCGCGCGTTGACACGCTGATGCATGCCCCGGTTGAGATGCGCATCACCAGCGATGCGCGGCTCGAGCTCGACTTTGAAGGCGCCTCTAGCTGGGGGCACCACTCAGCAAACTGCACGCCTTCCGGCATGCAGGGAGCCCTCTGGGTGCTGCTGACGCAGACAGTGCTCGCCAACGACAAGATCAACGACGGCGCTTACTACGCGATCAGCACCAACTTCCCGCCCGGCTCGTGGTCTAACCACCAGAACCCCCAGGCCTCAACCGGCTCACCGTGGCGCTTCCTGATCCCGAGCTTCACCGGCCTCCTAAAAGGACTCTCGACCGGTCTCTTCGCGCGCGGCTTCCTTGAGGAGGTCTTGGCGCCGTACGCGATGTCGGCCAACACCTTCCAAGGCGGCGGCATTGACCAGTACGGCAACCAAGCATCGGTCACCAACTTCGCGATGTCCTGCGTTGGCGGCGGCGGCAAGCCGTTCGCCGATGGGCTCGACTACGCGGCCGCGATGTTCAACCCCCAGGGCGACATGGGCGACCTTGAAACTTGGGAGATCAACGAGCCATTTGTATTCCTCGGCGCCGCGGTCAAGGCCTCGACTGCCGGCCCCGGACGCTTCCGTGGCGGCTCGGGATGGGAATCGCTCCGGCTCTGCTGGGGCACACCATTTTTTGAGGTCCAGAACATGGGCAACGGCTCGGTGACGATGCAGTCGGGCCTCTGGGGCGGCTACCCCGGAGCTACTGGCTACCGCCACAACATCCGCGGCACAGACTTCTTCGATCTCGTCGCTGAGCGCGCGCCGTATCCGGTCGTTGACGGCAATACCGAGGAGTCAGCGATGATGCTCGTCGCTGGCGACCGCGACTTCGACCAACGGACGCTGACGATGCCAGAAGCGATGGCCGAAGGTGACCTCGCGCTATCGCCGTTCCGCGGTGGCTCAGGACTCGGCGACCCGATCGAGCGCGATCCGCAGTCAGTGGCCGATGACGTCGAAGGCGGCTACGTTATCCCACGGCTCGCTGACAGCGTCCACGGCGTGGTGCTCAATGACGACGGTGGCGTAGACGAGGCGGCGACCGAAGCGCGGCGCGCCGAGATCCGTTCCTCACGCGAGAGCAAGTCACAGCTGACGACCGACTGGATGAAA
>CAIJLJ010000034.1 GCA_903821395.1 uncultured Solirubrobacterales bacterium
CAACGCCCGATCGATGCAGCAGATACATCGCGACAAGTCCGACCAGATTGACGACCCAAAAGCTGATCCCGCGGTAGGCAATTACTGCGAGGGCGGCAATCGTTGAGTTGACTCCGAGAGCGGTGAGGATCGCCGTCTCAGCGACTTCAACGATCCCGATCCCACCAGGAGTAATTGGGATCGTTGCCAGCAAACGGCCGACAGTCGAAGCAAGCAGCACCGTGCCAACGTGCGGAGTCTGGTTTAGACCCAAAAGCATTGCGTAGAGCACTGCGGTGTCGAGGATCCAATAGCTGAAAGAGAACCCGACGGTCAGCCACGCCTGACGACCACGCAGCATCTGCTGAGACTGAAGCGCAATCGCTTCGGCGCGGCTGCGGATCTGCTTTGGATCGAGCTTCTTAAAGATGCGGCGCGCCAGCGTCGCCGTCCTGCCCGCTATCGCGCCGGCGATCTTCGGCCAAATGATCGCCGCCGCTAGTGCAGCAATCCCCACGATCAGAAATGGGGTTCCAATCGCGACGGCGTGAACGTAACCAGATGAACTTCCCTCTTGGCCCGATGAGAGCCCAAAACCAATTACGAACAGCACGATCAGCGTGACGATCGACAAGGCCTTGGTAAGCGTCGCCGCGGTTGCAGCTTCGGCCGGGGCAACGCTGCGCTTGCGTAGCGCATCGGCGACCATCACCGTTGCGGTTAACGAACCCCCGGGCAGCAGCACCGCGACCGCCATCTGCGCGTACCAGACTTGGCCTAGAACGAAGGTCGGCGGGGGCGGCTGCTTGAGCGCTTGGAGTGAGCGCCGCAGCACGAGCATGCCCGCAACTTGGGCTGCAAACTCCAGCCCTAAGCCGATAAGCAAGGCGTAGGGGTGGACCTGCTCAAGGCTCTGCTTTGCCTGCTCCGGCATCTTTGTGAGCGTCGGCAGCAAGGTGTAGACGACACCCGCGATTACGAGCAACCAAGCAATTCGCCAGACGAGGCGCCAGTTGATCCTTTTGATTAGCGGCTCGGCTTTGCTCATAAGGGGTGCCCCGAGAACGCTACCGGCAGCGGCTGTGCAAGCGACGCACGATTGACCAGCGAGGAGTAAAGTTTTATTCACAGCTGGAATACACGCCAGCGTTTTTCGATTTTTAGGGAGAAGAGATGCCACTGAAGAACCGCAGTATCCGTTTGCTAATCCTGACCGTCTCAGCGACAGCAATGCTGCTGCCGGGCGCGTCGCTGGCTCAGGCTCAGGCGATGGTCAAGGCCCCAGCTGGAGACGCCTTCTACACGGCCTCGGCCAAGCAGATCAAGGCCGGCAAGCCGGGCTCAATCATTTGGTCGCGCCAGGTCAAGTACACGGCCAACGGCCGCGTTGCGCTTCCTTCAGCGTCCAAGACGATGGTTGTCCTTTACCGCTCGCTCGATCCCAAGGGCAAGCCAATTGCCGTCTCCGGCACAATCGACCTACCTAAGGGCAAGGCGCCTAAGGGTGGCTTCAAGATGATCTCGTGGGCCCACGGCACGACCGGCGCAGCCGACGTCTGCGCGCCATCGCGCAACGCCAACGGCGGACCGGCCGACGGCTACATCTCCTACGCGACGGCGAGCTACGACGCTTGGGTCAAGGCCGGATACGCCGTTCTTCGTACCGACTACCAAGGGCTCGGCACACCAGGGCCGCACCCCTACCTAATTGGCGCCTCAGAGGGCCGCGGAGTAGTTGACATCGCGCTGGCCGCACGCCAGCTCTACCCAACGCTAAGCAAGGACTGGGTCATCGGAGGCCACTCACAGGGCGGCCACGCAGCGCTATTTGCCGCGTCGCTGGCTCCCAAGTTGGCGTCGAAGATGAACATGAAGGGCGTCTTCGCGTTCGCTCCGGCCTCGCACCTCTACGAGCAGGGCCAAGCAGTCGGCGGCCTTGGCGATGGGTTCAAGGGGCTGACAGGGCTGGTCGTGCTGATCCTCAACAGCGCCGCACGCGAAGCTGGAGTTGATCCGAGCACGCTCGTCACGCCTCAGATCACGGCACTGCTACCGAAGATTGAGCAGGTCTGCTCAGGGCAGCTCGGCGGAGCTGACATCTTCGGCAACATCGCGCCGAAGGACGTGCTCAAGGCAGGCGCAACAACGGCCAGCATTGACGCTGTGCTCAAGGCAATGAACCCGAACGTGAAGATCAAGGCTCCGGTCCTGATCGCTCAGGGGCTCGGCGATACGACCGTATTCCCGGCCTTCACTGAAGCTCTAGTGGGTGAGCTGAAGAAGAGCGGCGACAATGTCACCTACGACACATTCACCGGGCTAACGCACTCGGGCGTAGTCGTCGATCCAGGAGCCGAGGCGGTTGTCGCGGCTTGGATCAAGGCGCGACTGCGCTAACCAGCGCGAAGCGGTCTGCTCGATTCGCTGAGCAGACGGCTTAGCAGAAGCTCAACCAGTGGCCGGTAGCCGATCCGAAGCGCAGCTTCGATCGGCGCCGGCGCACTGATTTCGACGGCAACGGTGCAGCCCTCGGCAGTTGGGTCAACGCGGTGCACCATCTCGGCTGGGCCAACGAACCAAGTCCATGAGCGGCCGGGATCAACGGCAGTGATCTGCGCGGGGATTGGAACTACGCCGAGCAGTCGCGCGTAGCCGCGTGCCCCTGAGCGCACCTCGCCGTCACCTAGCCCCCAGGCGCCACGCACGTGCGGCGCCCAGCGCGACCACTCTTGCGGACGCGACATCAGCTCCCAGGCGCGGACCGGGTCACCGCGGCCACTGCGTTCGCAAACAAACACGGCAGCTAAGCCTCGACTGCGGCAGCGTCAGCGGCGTCGGCCGCGCCACCGCGTCGCGTCACCTCTGCCCGGGCACGGTCGATTCCACCATGTTCAAGTGCAGCGAGTTCGCTGGTGCCGCGCCAGTGCACGCGGCCGTGGCGGCGGACTGTCACATGCATCTGGCCGCCGAGGTGCTCTATTGCCCCCGGCACGTTGCGCCGCTCCGCCGGAAGCGGCACGGGAAGCACGTGTGCAGCCCCGAGAGGCGCATAGCCGTCGATCTCAACCTGCCAGCGTGCGCTGCGCCCGCTCAGTCGCCAGTGCTCGTCGCCGACCTCTGCCTGAACTGGTGAGAAGCCTGGGTCGCCCAAGCGGATCAGCGTCCCATCCGGAAGCAGAACGACGATCGCCGTCACCTCGACGCTGAGCGGCCCCGGCTCGATAATCCCACCGGCAAAGGCAACGCAGACCTGCGGCTCCGCAAAACCTTGCGCCTGCCCCCACCACCAGGCTGGCGGAAAACCGCCCTTGCCCCAGTTTTTCTCGGCGTAAATCTGAGCGCCGTCAAACTCCCAAATATCGTCGCCGAGTCGCGCGCTGCCGCTGGCGCTGCCGCCAAGCAGCCACGGATGCCAGTACTGATTGAGCGCAGGGACAGACTGAAATATGCTCGAGCCGCCGAGCACGTGGCGCGGCCACGGGCGCGGGCTATCGATCTTCAGCTCTAGCTGAGCATCGGGGGCAAGATCGACCTTCACGTGGTCTGGGCCAGCAACGAAGGCATCGCCGGCCGAGGCACCGAGCTGCTCCCAGTCGGCAGTCGCCTCGGGGTAAGCAACCGTGCGGAGGAACTGATTCGGGTAGCCGGCAAGGCCCAGAGTCGCCCAGTGACCGTCTGCAGCGCGGTTGACTCCGATAAGCGCGATCACCACGCGCCCGCTGGCGCGGTCGGTAATGCGCCAGAAATATCCCTCCATTGCGACGCCGTGATAAGCGAGTGGATTTCCGAACGGTAGGTCGGCGCCGCCGGCGCGGTAGGCGCTGAGAGCGCGCTTGAGTGAATGGGCCATATGTAAAACCTACGAGAAGTCGCACTTCCCAATCCGCCTCGTCTGCCGTAGGTTGTCGGAGCAGCTACAACTTCAACTACAAAACCCCTAGGAGGAAACGCCAATGAGTGATGACCGGATTGAAGACGACATCGAAATTGTCGCCGCAGCAGAAGACCAGCTTGAAGCCGACGCCGAACTCGTCTCCGACGCGATCGTAGGCCTTGAGGCCGAAGCTGAGATCGTCGCAGCGGCAGAAGATGAGCTGCTTGCCGAAGCCGAAATCGTCGCTGGCGCAGAAGAGCAGCTGCTCGCCGATGCCGAGCTCGTCGCCGCAGCAGCAGCGGACCCTAACGCCGACCCGGCGCTGGTTGCAGCCGCCGAAGATGCGCTACTAGAAGAGGCCGAGATTGTCGCCGCCGCCGAAGATCAGCTGATCGAGGACGCCGTGATCGTCGCCGCAGCCGAAGAACAGCTCCTAGAGGACGCCGAGGCTGTCGCTGAAGGAATTGAAATTGTCGAAGCTGAAGCTGAGATCGTTGACGCGGCCGAGAAAGAACTGACCGCCGAGATCATCGAAGACGCGCTCGACGACAAGAAGTAAACGCGGCGTCTAGACGCCGCTTTCGACCTTGATACGACCGCTCTTCTCGGCCTCTTTGAGCGCCTCGAAGTCGCGTTCGTTCTGGTCGGCGTACGCGTCACCGAATTCCGCAAGCGATTCAGCAAAGGTCGCCCCGCTACCGAGGTAGCCGGCGATCATTGCTGCGTCACCGGAGCGAGCGTGCGCGTGAGCTAGAACGCCGCCGCAGAGGGCGCCGTAGCGAGCCAAGCCCACGGCATCCATCTTCGCAACGTCGACCGAGCCCTTCATATCGCGGAGCTGGCGCAGGTAGTAGTGCTTCTTTGCCCCGCCGGTGCCTGTCGCCCAGCCGAGGAACGGGTCGCTCGCAGACTGCATGATCCGCTGGCCGCGGACAACGCGCTCGCCTTCCTGCTTGTACTCACTCTTGCCGGCGTAAGGGGCGAGAACCGACTGCTGAGCCTCCTTGAACTGAAGAAAGAGTGGATCTTGATCGCTGTCACCCATCAGCAGCATCATGAAGGCCTGCGTGCCTACCGAGCCGACGCCGACGACCTTGCGGGCGAAATCGGCGCGACGGTAGCGGCTGATTACGATCCGCCGATCGGGCTCAAGCGTTTCTAGATAGTCGCTGAAGGCCTTGTCGACGATCTGGTCGAGCTCTTTCACCATGCCGAGCGGGATCGGCACGACGACCGGCGGGTCGGCCTTGATCTTGAAGCCATCATCAGTCTTCTCGGCAAACCGATCCAGCGCGCCAAGGTTGGTTTTCGTTTCCGCCTTAGAGGCGATCTTGCCGATCCGCTTCGCCGCGTCTTTATCGCCACTCCCGTCGGCGGCGCCAAGGATGTTCGACATGTCAACGCGCTCGTACCAAACCTGCAGGAACGGCAGCTCAGCCACCTCATCCATCCGCGCCTGGTAGCGGGCTGCGGTTGCTTGAGCGGCGTCACGCGCCTCGCTGGGCTTGAGACCATTGTCGCGAGCTGAGACCGTGATGCTGGCGACGAGCCGCTTCAGATCCCATTCAAACGATGCCGGCAGCGTCTCGTCAAAATCGTTCAGGTCGAAGACAAGACTGCGGTCGGGGGCGGCGTAGGTGCCGAAGTTGAGCAGGTGTGCGTCACCGCAGCACTGCACACGCATATTCGTCGTCGGCGTATGTGCGAGATCCCAGGCCATGATTCCAGCGCCACCGCGGTAGAAGGTGCCTGGCGACACGAGCATCCGGCCGTAGCGGATTGGAACAAGGTCGGGGACGCGCTGCGCGGCCTGCGCTTCAAGGACCGCGACCGGATCTGGGCGGTCGGCTGGGGCGCTCCACTCGGCGTGCGAGCTGCGCGGGACGTCTTCGCGCAGCGCCTTGCCGGCCTCGTACTTGGCTTCCGTAGCCGGCGATAGTGAGACAAGCTCGTCGCTCTGCTCCTGCTCCTGCTTCTTCTTCTTATTCTTCTTTGCCATCGTTGTTTAACCCCCGAATCGGAAACGGACTAACGCTGCGACGGCGCCAAAGCCATCGCGCCAAGTGATCTTCTTGCCTTCGTCGTAGGTACGACCGTAGTACGAAATCGGTACTTCGAACAAGCGGATGTTTTTCTGCCGCAGTACTTTCGCCGTGACTTCAGGCTCAAAGGCAAAATCATTCGAGACCAACTTGATCGAACGAATCAGGTTGCCGTCAAACGCCTTGTAGCCAACTTCCATGTCACTGATCGTCGTGTTGTACAGGATGTTCGTGAGCAGCGTGAGGAATTTGTTCCCCGCGGCATGCCAAAAAAGGTGTGCTCGCTGAGCCCCGCCGCCGCGGAAGCGTGTGCCGTAGACAACGTCAGCGACGCCATCGAAAAGCGGTGCTAGCAGCCTCGGAATATCGCTCGGGTCGTACTCGAGATCGGCATCTTGGATCATCACGAACTCGCCAGCCGAAGCGTTGATTCCAGTCCGAACGGCCGCACCCTTGCCTTGATTGCGTTCGTGGACGATCAAGCGCAGACCGGGGATTTCAGATTCCAAGCCGCCGACCAGCTCAACCGTCTGGTCGGATGAGCCATCATCAACGACAAGAATCTCGCAGTCGAGTCCGACTTCGGCCAAGCGGCGAAGAACCTGCTCGATGGTCACGGCCTCGTTGTAGGCCGGCACGATCACTGTGACGCGCATTAGATCCTTTTCCGACTTAGGTAGCTGACGATGGTGGTTAGAGGACAAGCCAACCGGCAGCCAGCTTCCCTAAATAGCGGGGGCGGGATTCGAACCCGCGACCTTCGGGTTATGAGCCCGACGAGCTACCAGACTGCTCCACCCCGCGACGTAGCGCCTAGGCTAGCAGCGAACCGGCTGGCGCGCGGGGCGTGAAATCAGACGACCGCAACGCGCGCGATTGTCGTTGCCGACTGGTAATAGACGTCGCGACCGAAGCCCGGTGCCGGAAAGAGGTAGCCCTGACAGGGCGAAGGCACGTCGACGCGCGCTTTGTCAGCACCTGTGTCGAGGTCGAGTACGACGAGCTGATCGCTGCCGAGCGCAACGCCGCGCCTACGCACAAACGCGAACTGGCCCAAGGCCTGGAGCACGGGGCGCGTGACCCGTCGCACCAGCGGGCGTCGCAGAGACTTTGACTGCTTCCAATCTTGGACCACTAGCTCACGCGTGTCTGGGTAGAGAATCAGGTGGCCGGCGTGAGCGAAACCGTCGCGGCGCCATAGGTCCTCCATCCGGTCACCGACGAGGCGCCAGGCGCGCAGCACTGCGTTTCCGGCGTCGTAGGCGATCACAACGCCGCCGACTGGATCCCACGCCGGCGGGTTTGACTCAGTTCCGTACGGCAGCCCGCTGATCTCGGTCGAATCGATCTTCGAAGCGTCATCGCGGCGCGCCCACCAGAGCCGTACAGGGTCAGGCGCGGTGCCGCAGTCGAGCATCGTCACGTCGGTGTCGTTCTGGCCGTTGTCCATCCAAAGCAGGTGTTCGTCGGTGATCACCGGATCCCAGCCGAAGCTACGTCCCGGCGCCGGGCCGTAAGAAGGCTGCCAGTGATCGTCGACGACGATCTTGCCTGCGTCGCGATCAAGGTGGAGGCGAAAAACCTTCGTTGTGCCGATGACGAAGACATTCTCACCATCGCTGCAGAGCCTGCCAATTGATGGCTCCGGCAGTGTCAGCGGCTCGGCGACCGGCAGCAACGTCAGTGGGTCGAGAATCGAAACGGTCGAGGGCGCAAGCCCGGCCGGAGCGTCGCAATCCTTCGTCACCAGCTCGCCGCCGTTCAGGATTACGAACGAGTTATGCGGCCGGGTAACCGGCAGCTTGTGTGAGGCGAGTACTTCAAGATCAGCGGTCAGGCGGTGAGCCCAGCCACCGAAGACCATGTAGATGTCGCCGTTGGCGTGGCAGCCGATTCCACCGGGCCAGTAGGGACCGCCGGGAAGCTTCGGCGTTGAGGCGATCACTTCAAGCGTTATTGGGTCGAGCTTCTCAGTCCAGCCGCGCACCGGCGCCGACTGCGCCCCTCCCGTCCACGGCATCTCGTGGCGGAGCGCATAGAGCTCCCCTTCGTTGCGTCGAATCACCATGTCGCTAGCGAATGCGTCTTTTACCGCTGCGACCTCAAGCCGCTCGCCCGGCTGAATGCCAAGCCCAGCCTGCCCGCCTGCGCAGCACCAGCGCAGCGACCCTCCGTCCTCGCTGCTCCAAGGCGTCGGCCAATACTGGCCAACATCGTCTACGGGGACCTGTGCCTGATCGGTCATCGGCCAGCGAGGCTATTAGAGCTCGCTGGCAGGGTGCTTCGCGGTCAGCCGACCTTCGTGACCGACGGTTCCTTCCAAGTGCCATTCAGAATCGCCTTCGACGGCAGGTAGAGGCGCATGTTGAGGCGGAAACCAGCTGGCGGCGAAGGCAGCCAGTTGACACCCTTCTCGGTCGGCTTGGTCTGCTGAATCGCGATCACGACCGAGCCATCCTTCTGAGTGATCATGCCCGGGTGGTATGGGCCGATCGCGTAGATCTTCGGAGCGTTCGGAACGAGATAGCCGTCGGAGTCGTACATCGTCACCGACCAGAACCCAGCGACCGGCGGCAGCTTGCCTGGCTTAAAGACCATCCGATAGTTGTTGGCGCCGTTCAACATCGCGCCGTCTACGTCGGTCAGGGCGATCGGGTAGGTCGACTCGATCACCGTGTTGATGCCGATGCCAAGGAGCGCGGTCCGCGCCCGTAGCGTGTAGTCGGTTCCGAAAACGCCGGACTTCGCCGGCGGGTTGAACCAGCCGCCGTTGGCCTGCGCCTGAATCAGCACCGGCAGCTTCGAGTCGACTGGGAGCGCTGCCGCGGCGGCGTCAACACCAGCTGCCAGCCCTTCACGGACTGGTTCGGGCATCACTGCGGTGCTGGGCTTCAGCCCGACGCCAATACCGAACTGCTGCATCCGCGCAACGATCTCGGCGTCGCGCGCCGGAGGCGGGTCGGCAGTCATCGAAGCGCTCATTGCGTCGAGGAATGCGAGGCCTTTTGGTTCGACCACTTTTGGACGCCCAGGAGTCAGTTTGCGCGGCGCGGGCAGAGCCTTGCCAGCTTTCAGGTCGGCTAGCGTGCCGAGCCGGTACTGCGCCATCAGCTTCTTCGCCTTAACCGTGTCCTTCCCGCCACCAACGAGCGTGCGGCCGATCACCCAGAGGCGGCGGGCCGACGACTTGAAAAGCTTTACACCCTTCGGTAGCGGCTTCTTCGACTTGTCCCCGCTCCACTTGAGCGCCCACGTTCCCCCGGCAGAACCGTTTAGGCGGCGACCGATGTAGCCGACGACGTTGGTGTACGGATCAACGAACTCGAAGGTGTAGTAGCGGCCGTCCATCTTCGGCAACTTCAGAACGGCCGGGCCGTTACCAAGATCAACTTGGGCGAGCGAGTAGAGCGTGTCGTTGTTCGGTGCGACAACGCCTTCCGCACCAGCCTCAGCGAGCTTCTGCGCGTTGGCAAGCACGTTCACAGGAGCGTTCAGCCTCAGGTCTGACTGGCGAATCAGGTTGAACTCACTGAGCGGGAAACCGTAGAGGTAAGCCTCCTTGCCCATCGCTACGCCAGCGGCGCGCTGCTGATCTGGCGTTGAGCCGAAGTCGGCGGCGCCAGCAGGGGCGGCGGCAACGAGCATCGCGGCGGTAGTCAATCCCAATAGAACTGTTCTCTTCATCTCCATAACTACAGAGATTACACGCCTCCCATTCGCGCCGTCGCAGTTGCCTTCCTGCGCCCGCTAGGTATCGTGCCGCGCGATGGCAAAGATCTTCGTAGCCCGGGCTCTCCCGGGAAATGCAATCCAGCGGCTGCGCGAGGCAGGCCACGAGGTGACAGTTCACGGCGGCTCTGTGCCACCAACGCGCGAGGAGCTAGTGGCTGGCGTAGCCGAGGCCGATGCTTTGCTCTCGCTGCTCACCGACCGAGTTGATGGCGAGCTGCTGGACAGCGCGCCGCAGCTGAAGGCGGTCGCCAACTTTGCCGTCGGCTGCGACAACATTGACCTTGCCGCAGCAGCCGAGCGCGGGATTCCCGTCGGCGTTGCCGCTCACGTGCTTACCGACGCCACGGCCGACCTGACGATGGCGCTGCTACTGGCCGCGGCGCGCAACATCCCTGAAGGCGAACGCGATGCGCGCGAAGGCCGCTGGAAGACCTGGGAGCCGGAAGGCTGGCTTGGGCGAGAGCTACGCGGTGCGAAGCTCTTGATTATCGGCCGCGGACGGATCGGCCAGGCCGTCGCCGACCGCGCCGAACCGTTTGGAATGCAGATCAGCTTCGCCGGGCGGGACGATGACCTCCACGCAGCGCTGGCCGAGGCCGACATCGTCAGCATTCACTGCCCGCTCAACGAGCAGACCCGCCACCTGATCGACGCTGCTGCGCTCGCTGCGATGAAACCGCACGCCCTGCTGATCAACACGACTCGCGGCGGCGTCGTAGACCAGGCAGCGCTGATCGAAGCTCTTCACGCCGGCACGATCGGGAGCGCAGCGCTCGACGTCACCGACCCTGAGCCACCACCCGCAGATGACCCGATCTACGATGCTCCGAACTGCCTAATCGTGCCGCACATCGGCTCAGCGACGGCAACCACACGCGCTGCGATGGGCAACTGCGCGGCCGACAATCTGCTCGCCGCACTGGCTGGCGACCCGATGCCGACGCCGGCACCGCCGCCGCCAGCGGCGTAGTCTCGTCGTGTGAGGATCGCCGTCGTCGACATAGGAACGAACTCGACGCGACTACTGCTTGCTGACGTCGCTGCCGACGGTTCAATTACAGAGCTAGCGCGGCGCAGCGAGGTGACGCGACTTGGCGTCGGCGTTGACTCCAGCGGGGTTCTCTCGGACGAAGCGATGGAGCGAGTCTTCGCGACGCTCGATGATTATTCGGCGATGATCGAAGAGCTCGGCGGCGCCGACCAGCGCCGCGCCGTCCTCACGAGCGCGACGCGCGACGCAGCAAACGGCGCCGAGTTCACGCAGCAGGTCGCAGAGCGCTACCAGCTCGACGCCCGCGCCATCGCCGGTGAGCAGGAAGCCCAGCTTTCATTCCTCGGCGCAACCAGCGGCCGCGACCCCGGTGAC
>CAIJLJ010000035.1 GCA_903821395.1 uncultured Solirubrobacterales bacterium
GCGAGCACCAGCAGCAGCATCGAGAAGACGAAGAAGTTGAGGTAGGCGAAGTAGCGGACGTAGCCTTCGTCGGTCTGCATGTAGCCGGCCGAGTAGAGGTGAATCAGGGTTGAGACGCCGGTGACGACGAGAATCATGAAGGTCGAGAGCGGATCGACGTAAAGGCCGAGCTGGATCTTTACGCCGTCAACATTGACCAGATCCCAGAGCGAAGTTGTTTCTACGCGCGCATTTGAAGGCAGCGCCTGCAGCTTGATCAGCGTGATCACGGCAAAGACGAAGGCCAGCGCGATCGCCAGCGTGCCGATCGTGCCGGCAACGCTAGGCGAAAGCTTCTTGCCGAGCAGCGCAATCGTCAGCATCCCGACCAGCGGGCAAGCCAACACCAACCATGGGCTCAGGGCGATGCTCATCCGTGCAGCTCCTTCAACTGGTCAACATCGACCGGCAGGCGGCGGCGGTAGAGCGCGACGATGATGCCAAGGCCAATCGCGACCTCACAGGCGGCGATCACCATCACGACGATCGCGAAGATCTCGCCGGCACCGTTACCCCACATCCGTGAGAAGCCGATCAGCGCCAAGTTGCCGGCGTTGAGCATCAGTTCGAGGCAGAGCAGGATCACCAGCGGGTTGCGCCGGATCAGTACCCCAGCAGCGCCGAGCGTGAAGATCATCGCCGAAACGATTAGGTACCAGTTGACGGTCATCGGTCGTCCTCAGCGGTCACTCGTGCCGGCTGCTGCAGCTCACGGCCTTCGAACTGTGGATCAGGCAGAGGGGTCGTTACGCCGTAGCCGGAGACGCCCTCAGCCATAGAACCGGTCGCTGCAGGGCTTGGCGTGTGAACCAGGCCGTGGCGTGGCGAGAGGTTCCCTTCGTCTTCTGCAATGCCGCCTCGCCTCCCGGCCAGCGCAACGGCGCCGATCGCGGCTACCAGCAGAAGCATTGATGCCAGCTCGAAAGCCAGCAGATAGTTCGTTAGCAGCAGCTTGCCAATCTCCGCGGGCGTTCCGTAGGTGGCCGAGAGCTTGGCGCCATCGGTCCCGAGCGCGCTGAGCGCAGTACCGAGCAGCGCGATCGCGAGCTCGACAAAGATTGCTACGGCGAAGCAGACCGCCAGCGCCTTCTGCCGCGTGCCAGCGCTCCAAAGCTGATCGGGCTTGTCGCCGCCGCCGACGTAGGCAACGACGAAGACGTAAAGGACCATCACGGCGCCGGCGTAGACGACGATCTGGGCGACGGCGACGAACTGCGCTTCAAGCAGCAGGAAGAGCAGCGCCAGAGCAATCAGGTGCACGACCAGCGAGAGCACGCAGTAAAACGGATTGCGCAGCACAACGACACCGGCCGCTCCGGCCAGCGCGATGATCGCGAAGATGAAGAAGAAGAGGAACGTCATGGCAGCCTGCCGCTACTCCCCTTCCGCCCTGAGCGGCGTGCGCTCAATCGGTTCAGCCAGCAGCATCTCTTTCGTGAAGATCAAGTCCGAGCGATTGGCGTCGGAGAGTTCGAAGTCGTGACCCATCGTGATCGCGTCAAACGGACAGGCGACCTCGCAGTAGCCGCAGAAGATGCAGCGCGAAAGGTTGATTTCATAAACAGCGGCGTAGCGCTCACCAGCGGAGACGCGGTGCTCAGGAGTGTTCTCAGCGGCAACGACGCGGATGCAGTCTGACGGGCAGGCCGCTGCGCAGAGAGAGCAGCCGACGCACTTCTCAAGGCCACTGTCCTCGAAGCGGTGCAGCTGGTGGCGGCCACGGAAGCGCGGATAGACGGGGATTTTCTCCTCCGGGTACTGGATAGTGTCAACGCCCATCCGCAGCTGACCGAAGGTTGTCTTGAGGCCGCGGAGCGTCTCACCGAAGGCGCGGTAGAGGCCGCCAGCGCCGCCAGCTTCCTTCGGCCCGCGGATTACCTCGATGACGTCTTTTTCTGGATCCCAGGCCATCTTCAGACTCCTAGTTTGCGACCACAATGATCGCGGTTATCAGGGCATTGAGCGTGGCCAGCGGCAGCAGAACCTTCCAGCCAAGTGACATCAGCTGGTCGTAACGAAGCCGTGGCAGCGTCGCGCGGATCCAGATGAAGAAGGTGACGAAGGCCAGCATCTTGCCGATCACGATGAAAGGGTCAAGCCAGTTCGGCGGGTGGATCCCAAACGGCAGCAGCCAGCCGCCGAGGAAGAGCGCCGTCGCGATTCCCGAAACGACGATCATGTTGAGATATTCGGCAAAGAAGTAGAGCGTGAACTTGCTACCACCAAACTCGGTGTTGTAACCGCCGGTCAGCTCAGCGTCGGCCTCCATCAGGTCGAATGGCGGGCGGTTTGTCTCAGCGAAGCTGGCAACCATGAAGACGATGAAGCCGAAGAACTGCGGGACGATGTACCACATCCCCCGCTGCGCTTCGACGATGCCCGTTAGCGACATTGTCTGCGCAGTGATGATTACGCCGATCAGCGCCATCCCCTGCGGCACCTCGTAACTGATCAGCTGCGCGGCGGCACGCATTGAGCCGAGGAACGAATACTTCGAACCTGACGCCCAGCCACCAAGCATCACCGAGTAGAACGAAATCGCGCCGAAGGCAAAAACGTAAAGCGGGCCGATGCTGACGTCGATTCCGTAAAGGCCGGTGGCGGTGCCGAAAATGTCAACAACTGGGCCGTAGGGCACCAACGCCAGCGCGCCGAAGGCGGCCGTAATCGAGAGGATCGGAGCCAGTTCGAAGAGCCAGCCGATCGCTGTTTTGGGGCGGAACGGCTCTTTACTCAGCAGCTTGATGATGTCGGCAATCGGCGTCATCGCACCGTAAAGGCCAACGCGGTTGGGGCCGTAACGGTTCTGGAAGCGGCCGAGAATCTTGCGCTCCATCATTAGAACGACCGGCACCAGTTGCAAACCGATCAGCGCGAAAACGACGCTCTTGATGATCACCATCCACCAAGGCTCGATGTAGCCAACGAGCGCGAAAGGAACGTTCAGGTTCATGCGCGCTTGACTTCGACCAGCGGACCTTCGAGCAATGCGGCGCTCTCGCCTGGAATTGAGGTTTGTAGGAAGACGGTCCCATCGGGGGCGCTGGCTCGGATGTGGGCGAGCCCTTCAACCGAATCACCATTTGAGGCGACGGTCACATTCTCTCCGTGGGAGATGCCAAGCCGCTCGGCATCGGCCGCGGACATTTCAACGCGCTGGCGCGGATGAAGGAAGGCGAGCGCCGGTGAGGCCTCAACTTCAGGCGAGGCCCAGATTGAGCGGAAGCTGCCGAGCCGAAGCAGACCGTTCGGCGATGCAGCTACAGGCGGCGCGTCAAGCGCGAACGGCGCGGCCGGTGCGGCGGGGAACGATGCGGCCGCTTCACGCTCGCTCCATCTGACGCCAACACCACCGATCAGGTCGAGCGAAAGTCCCGCGTAGAACGGCACCTGCTCGAAGATCCGCGCGCTCACCATCGAGCAGGTCAAAGCCTTCGGGTCGTTGCCGATCTTCGCCGCCAGCTCGGCCAGCAAGGCCCACTCGGCGCGCGTCTCGCCTTGGCGCGCGATCGAGCGACGAAGGCGCTGAACGCGGCTGTCGGGATGAACAACGGTTCCTTCCTTCTCGGCGTATGACTCAGCCGGGAAGACGATGTTGGCGTGCTCCCGCACTGCCGGTGTGAGGAAGGCGGCGTGGGCGATCACTGCGCTGGCCTTGCCAAGCGCGCGCTGCCAGAGCGCCGAGCTTGGCTGGTCAAGCAGCGGATCGCTGTGAAGCAGAATTACTGCGCTGAGATCGCCAGCAGCCAAGGCTTCGCCGATCTGCTGCGAATCGCGGCCCGCGGTGGCCGCATCGGCGAGACCGATCGAAGCGTTAGGCAGCACGCCAACCTCGCGTAGGCCGCGCGAGTTGGTGCCCGACGGGATCTCCAACAGACCGCCACCATCCTGGCCGTCAAGCCCAAGCTGGTCTGCAAGGTTGAGCAGCGCACGGGCGCCCTCGTTGCGGCGCGGCCCGGCCGTCAGTCGCTCGCCCCAAAGAATCACGACCTCTTCCCCAGCGTCGCGCAGCTGCGCGACGAGTGCTACGACGTCGTCTGGATCGGCGCCAGCGGCAGCTGCCAGCGAAGCCGAAGACTGGCCAGCCAGCTCGGCGCCTAGCGCGGCGGCAAATGCCTCGCCGCAGCCCGGAGCAAAACGAGTGCTCAGAGCGGCGCGCTGATCGAGCGCCGACGGGCGGCTCGAGCCGATCAGCAACTTGACGCCGTGGTGGCGAACTCCTTTACGCAGGCGAAGGTCAAGTACCGGCGCGTCATCGACCGGTTCGCAGTCGAGTACGAGCACGGCGTGCGCGTACTGAAGGTCGGGCACCGAAGCCTGGAGAGTCGGCGCGTTCAGCGCCCGCAGCAGTTCTAGCTCGAGCGCTCCGCCGGGCCGCGAATCAAGATCGTTAGAACCGAGCGTCTCACGCATCAGGTGCGTCAGCAGCACGCCCTCCTCGTTCGTCGTCTCGCCACCGACCAACGCGCCAGTATTAGCACCAGCGTGCGAGAGCAACTTCGCGGCGCTCTCAATCGCGAGATCCCAAGTGACCGGCCGTAGCTCGCCACCGTCGCGCATCATCGGCTCGGTAATCCGCTCGTCGACGTGGATCGCCTGGTAGGCGAAGCGGCCCTTGTCGCAAAGCCAACCATCGTCTACGCCCTCGTGGTCGCGGGCCATCACTCGAAGCACGCGCTCATCACGGACCGAGAAGCTGACGTTGCACTGCGCCGGGCAGAGCGTGCAGACCGAACCGGCCTGCTCAATATCCCAAGGGCGAGCGCGGAACCGGTACGGACGCGAGGTGAGCGCACCGACCGGGCAAAGCTCAGTGATGTTGCCGCTGAACGGCGCCACGTAAGGGTGAGCATCGAAAGTCGTGACGAAGGTGTCGGCGCCGCGCTCTTCGAGCACTAGCTGGTCATCTTCCGAAACCTCTTGGCTGAAACGAACACAGCGGTAACAGAGGATGCAGCGCTCGCGATCGATCGCGATCAGCGGCGAAAGCGCGAGCGGCTTCTCAAAGTGGCGCTTTGGCTCGATGAAGCGAGAAAGTCCGCCGCCCCAGCCGAAGGCGTTGTCCTGCAGCGGGCACTCGCCACCTTTGTCGCAGACCGGGCAGTCGAGCGGATGGTTGATCAGAATGAACTCCAACACCGCTTCCTGAGCAGCCTTGACGGTCGGTGTGTTGGTGTGGACGACCATCCCGTCGGTCACGGCGACCGAACAGCCGGCCTGCATCTTTGGGATGCCTTCGATCTCAACGAGGCACATCCGGCAGGCGCCGACCGGCGGGCCGATCTTGGCGTCGTAACAGAACACTGGGATTTCAACGTCGCCGTACTTGAGCGCAGCGTCGGCCAGCATCATCCCCTCAGGTGCCTGAACTTCGTTGCCATCGATCGTCAGGCTGACGAGCTTTTCTAGCGGCCGTGGCATTAGGCGCTGACGCCCTCGATCTCAACTTCGGCGGCGGCAAACTCGGCTGCCAGCTTGCGTTCGCGCTCATTGCGGTTGGCCTCAATCTCAGCCTCAAACTCGTCGCGGAACTTGGCGATCAGCGAACCGATCGGCATCGCCATCGCATCGCCGAGCACGCAAAGGCAGTGGCCGATGATCTGCTCTTGAACGGCGGCCATGATGTCGAGGTCCATCGGCGTTGCGGTGCCGTCCTTGATCCGCTCGACCATGTGGAAGGTCCAGCGCGTTCCTTCGCGGCACGGCGTGCACTTACCGCAGGATTCGTGCGAGTAAAACTTGGCCAGCTTGTAGGCCAGCTCTACGACCGACTGCGTCTCGTCAACGACGATGATCGCGCCCGAGCC
>CAIJLJ010000036.1 GCA_903821395.1 uncultured Solirubrobacterales bacterium
CTCATGCTCCCGAAGCCCGCTCGAATCAAACTCCGCCATAACCCGACCCTATCCCAGCGCCCGCGCCAAGCGGTCCGCCGGCGCCGCGGCCGAGGAATTCCGTGAAAGCCAGCCCGGAGGGCGCTTTCACGCCTCGGCGCGGCGACCGGCGAACCGCTTGAGCCAGACGCCAGAGGGGGGCGTTAGCCGAGCGAGCTGCCGTACTGGCGCTCGTAATACTCGCGGTAGTCACCGGAGCGAATCGGCTCCCACCACCAAGCGTTCTCTTGGTACCAGGCAACCGTTTCGGCGAGGCCCTCTTCAAAGCGAACCTTCGCTTCCCAGCCAAGCGCCTTCACCTTCTCCGAACCAAGCGAGTAGCGGCGATCATGGCCCGGGCGGTCATCTACATAGGTCAGCAGCGACTTGTCGGCGCCGGTCAGCGCGATGATCCGCTCGACTACCTCAAGGTTGACGCACTCGTCGGGGCCGCCGACGTTGTAAACCTCGCCGCTGGCGCCGTGGGCGAGCACGTGGCCGATGCCGGCGCAGAAGTCGCTTACGTGGAGCCAGTTGCGCACCTGCTGGCCGTCGCCGTAAACAGGCAGCGGGTCGCCGTGGATCGCGTTGAGGATCATCAGCGGGATCAGCTTCTCCGGGTACTGGTACGGCCCGTAGTTATTTGAGCCGCGGCAGATAACCGTTTCAAGATCGAAGGTGCGGCTGTAGGACTGAACGAGCAGGTCGGCGCCGGTCTTCGTCGCGCTGTAAGGAGATGACGGCTCGAGCGGGCTCTCTTCGGTGAACGAGCCGGATTCGATTGATCCGTAAACCTCGTCGGTTGAAACTTGGAGGTAACGCAGCGAATGCTCGCGCGCAGCTTCGAGCAGGACGAAGGTTCCGAGCGCGTGCGTGCGGACGAATGCGTCGGGTTCGGAGATCGAGCGGTCAACGTGCGTCTCGGCCGCGAAGTTGACGATCGCTTCGGCGCCGGCGATCGCGTCGGCAACCGCGGCTGGATCCTCAATTGCTCCGTGGACGAAGCGGTGTTCAACGTCCTGCAAGTTTTCCTTGCGGCCGGCGTAGGTGAGCTTGTCGAGCACCGTTACTTCGTCGCCATGCTCGTTCACTCGCGCACGGACGAAGTTGGAGCCGATAAATCCTGCGCCACCGCAGACCAGAAGTTTCACTTAAGCACCTTGCGCCGCGCCTGCGGCCGAGTCGATTACGCCCGCTGCGGCGAGGTAGCCGCGCAGCCCTTCGTGCCAGTCTGGCAGGACTATTGCTTCGTCGCCACGTTCGCTGCCGAGAACGCTAAAGGCGGGGCGTGGGGCAGGGCGCGGGAATGAGTCGGTTGTCGTCGGCTCGACCTTGGCCTTCAGGCCCGCGAGCGAGATCGTTTCGCTCGCCAAGTCGAACCAGCTGCAACGCCGGCCGCCGACAGCGTGGAAGATGCCGGTCTGCTCGGCCGCAGCGCAGGCGATTAGCGCCGGCGCGAGGTGGCCGGTCCAGGTTGGGCAGCCGACTTGGTCGGTGACGACCTCGATCTGTTCGCGCTCAGCGCCGAGCTTGAGCATCGTGGCAACGAAGTTGGGCCCGCCAGCGCCGAAGAGCCATGCGGTGCGGACGATCGCGTAGTCGCCACCGGCAGCTTCGATCGCCTGTTCGCCAGCGAGCTTGCTGCGGCCGTATGCCGATTGGGGATTAACGGGGCTCGATTCGACATAAGGCTCGGTTGCAGCGCCGTCGAAGACGTAGTCGGTTGATACGTGGATGAGGCGCACGCCGCTGGCCGCGCATGACGCGGCGAGGTTTGCTGCGCCCGCGCCGTTGATCTCTGTTGCGGCAGCTTCCTCTGTTTCGGCGCCATCAACGTCGGTCCAAGCTGCGCAGTTGATCAGCGCGTCCGGTTCGAACTGGTCGATCGTTGCGGTTACCTCGGCCGCATTTGTGATGTCGAGCTCGCCGCGCCCAAGAGCGAGCGTCTGCTCACCAGACTTCTCTGCGGCCGCGACGACCGCTTGGCCGAGCATCCCTTTGGCGCCGGTGACGATCAGCTTCGCCACTCTTAAACAACTCCGATGTCCGACTGATCTCCAACGAGGAAGCGGTAAGCGGATGGCTGGCCCTCGGAGCGGGCGATCGTCACGTCACGGCCTAGCAGCGAGGATTCGACGCGAGCGTTGAGGTCGGTAACCGAGCTGCCTTCGAGCAGGATTGAGTTCTCAACTTCGGCGCGCTCAATAACGCAGCGCTCGCCGATCGCTGAGTACGGCCCGATGTAAGCATCGACGATTCTCGCGCCAGCTCCGATCACGGCAGGGCCGCGGACCGTTGAGCGCTCCAGTACTGCTCCAGCTTCAACGATCACGCGACCTTCGCAGGTGGAGTCGATCAGTTCGCCGTCGAGCCTGCGCTGGACGGTGTCGAGCACCAAGCGATTGGCTTCGAGCATGTCTTCAAGCCGGCCGGTGTCCTTCCACCAGCCTTGAACAACATGCGGCTCAACGCGCTTGCCTTCATCAACGAGGTGCTGAATCGCGTCGGTGATCTCTAGTTCGCCTCGCGCCGATGGCTTGATCGCGCGAGCTGCGTCATGGATTCCGGCAGTGAACATGTAGACGCCAACCAGCGCGAGGTCGGTCTTTGGCTGCGGAGGTTTTTCTTGCAGGCTGATCACGCGGTCGCCGTCGAGCTCGGCTACGCCGTAGTTCTCGGGGTCGGAGACGGGAGTCAGCAGAATTAGTGCGTCGGGGCTGCTGTAGCGGAATGCTTCGACAAGGTCACTAATCCCACCCTGCAGGAGGTTGTCGCCGAGGTACATGACGAACGGGGCGCCACCGAGGAACGGTTCTGCTGTTAGTACGGCGTGGGCGAGGCCTGCCGGTTCGGCCTGCTCGATGAAGGTGACGTTGACGCCAAACTGCTCGCCGCTGCCGACCATCTCGCGGATCTCGTCGCCGGTCTCTGGAGCGATGATGATGCCGATCTCTTTGATCCCGGCGCTAGCCATCGCATCGATCCCATAGAAGAGCACCGGGCGGTTGGCGACCGGCACCAGCTGTTTGGCGCTGGTGAAGGTGATTGGCTGCAGGCGAGTGCCTTTGCCGCCGGAAAGAATTAGACCCTTCAGCTCTTCCATCAGCCGCAGGCTACCCGCGTGGAGGCTTAATAGACGCCGCCGAGCTTGCGGTGGTCCCAGCTGACCCGCCGTTGCTCGACAAATTGGAAGGCAACACGCTTTGCTGCCTGCCCGCGAATCATCTCTTGTACCTCGTCGCTGAGACCCTCTTCGAGCCCCGGCGTGTAGCGCGCAAAGATCTCCATCCCGAGCGCGAGCACGTCGTCAACCTCGCGGTGAATCACTACCTCTGTCTCAAACATCACGCCGCGCAAGACTTGGTATTCCTCGCCGGCCTCGATCTGGAGTGATGCGCGCGCATCGCGCTCAAGGTTTTTCGTCTTCTGCGACTTGGCAAAGGTCCAGGCCCAGATTTCAGATGCACCTTCTGGCCCTGTGTCGCGGACGACAAACCAGAGCGGCATTAGGTGCGGCCAGCCGCTTAACCCGTTGGTAGCGCAGATCATCGTCTTCTCTTCGGTCAGGAAGTCGCTGACTTCCTGGTCTGTCATCCGGATCTGGTCGCGGCGGCTTGCCATCGCGAACGCTCAGGCCCGCGCGGCGGTACGGAGCTTGCGAACCGCGCTGAGTACCGCTTTGCGCGCGGCGACCGGCTTGATCACGGCGGCGTCGCCGGCCTCTTTGAGTACC
>CAIJLJ010000037.1 GCA_903821395.1 uncultured Solirubrobacterales bacterium
CGCTCGCGGCTCGCAACCCGACCGGCGGCTACCTCTTCTACGACTGCCAGACCGATGATTCGCGGCTCGTGCTGACAGTAATCGAGGAGGCGGAGCGGTTCGGCGCGATCTGCGCTAACCGGCTCGAAGCTACAGGACTCGTCGAGCAGAATGGCCGTGCCCGTGGTGTCGCAGTACTTGACTCCGAAAGCGGCAGTGAGTTCGAGATCCGCGCCGACAATGTGGTGAATGCCACTGGAGTGTGGGCCGATCGGCTTCGCCCCGACGAGTTGCACGACGATGCTGGTCTGCCTGTGATTCGTCCAAGCAGAGGAACCCACATTACGATCGCTAGCGCGAAACTGCCGCTCAATGATGGTGTGATCGTGCCGGCAGGGGAGGGGCGTTCGATCTTCGCGCTGCCGTGGCTTGGCTCCACCCTGATTGGGACGACCGACAACGACTACGACGAGAGCGACCTGGACCACATAAGCCCGGCTGCCTCCGACATTGAGTACTTGCTAGATGCCACAAACGAGTTCTTCGCAACTGACTTTGGCGCGGACGACATCAGTGGCGCCTTCGCTGGAGTAAGGCCGCTGATCGCAACCGGCGACCCGAAAAAATCGGTTGACATCTCGCGCCGAGCTGAGCTTTACGAAACCGGTAGCGGCATGATCACGATCACCGGCGGAAAGCTCACCACTTGGAGGCGGATGGCGAGGATGGCGGTCGATCGGATTGTTGAGCGCGATTCGCGTGACGCGCCCTGTCGGACCGAGGAGATCCAGCTCGGCCAAGCGATTGACGCCAAAGATTTGCCGCGGGTGGAGGGCGTCCCCGAGGAGGCCTATGGGCAGCTTGCCGACCGTTACGGCTACCGAGCCCGCGATGTTCTGGCCGTCGCCGCGGAGAGCGGTGAGCTCGCGCAGCCGATCGTCGCCGATGGGCCCACGGACCTTCTTGCCGAGGTTGCGTTTGCTGCTCGCCACGAGCAGGCACGGAGCGTTGGTGACGCGTTGCTGCGACGCAGCCGGGTCGCGCTTCTCGCAGCTAGAGAGATGACCGCCGACGATGGTGCCGTTGCGCGCCGCGCTGCGCAGGCGATGGCGCGTGAGCTCGGATGGAGCGCGGCGCGGATCGATGATGAGATCGAGAAGTTCACCGTTGAGGCGGCAGCGGAGGGAATCGTCGCCAATGTCGCTCCGACTGCGTAGCCTTTGCGCAGTGAAGTTTCCTCGGTCGAAGAGCGCGGTTCTCGCGGTCTGCTCGCTTGCGGTCGCAGCGCCGCTAACTTTCGCGGCCGTGGCAGCGGCCGATGGGTCGTTCTCTACCGCCATCCGGGCTGACGGTCCATCGACTGGCGTAGTAGCTCTCGGCGACGTCGAGATGGCGTTCGACAGCAGCGCCGCGCTGGCTTATGTCCGCAGCGCCGAAGGCGCGAACCACGTGTACATCAGCAAGCTCGTTTCAGGAACCCCGCAGACCCCTGCGCGAGTTGATCAAGGTCAACCCGCCGTAATCGGAAAGCCGGTTGTCGCAGTTGGCAATGGGGGAAGGATGGCGGTCCTATTCGCCAACAGCGCAGGCGTTTGGGCACGGGTCCAGACGGCGCCCGGACAGGCATTCTCTAGCGCGCAGCGGCTAGGCGGGCCAGGGTCAAGCTCCCCATCCGTCGACATGGCTCCTTTGACCGGCACGGCATACGCGAGCTGGAGTGAGGGCGGTGCAGTCCGAGCCGCGTACTTGCCTCGGCATCTGAGCGCATTCAAGCTCTACTCCGGCTCACTGAACATCAACCCGGCGGCCAGCGCCGGTTCCACGGCAGCGCTCGCTCCGAAGGTTGCGACCTCGGCCGACGGCACTGCGATCGTCGCGTTCGGCGAGAACGATGGGTCGACGACGCGAATAGGTCTGCGACGCCTCGTTCGCGAACGGCTCTCGAGCGTCGTAATGAGCGCTGGTGTTGACACTCTCGATGGGCACGCCGGCGGCGCCGCCGATCATCCAGACGTTGTTATCCAAGCCGACTCAAGCTTTGCTTGGGTCGTCTTCGCACAGAGTTTCGACGATGGAGTTCGCCGGGGAGTCATCCGGCGGGTTCGCACTTCGACGCTCGAAGCACCGCAAGTCCTTGCCGGTGGCGCGGCGATCGGGGACGCTGAGGGCCCAACCGTTTCGGGCAGCGATCGGGGATCTGGGATCGCTTCCGTACAGAGTGCCGACGGAACTATCTGGGCTTCAGTGATGCGGCGCGGCACCGTTGCGCCGCCCATCGCCTTGGCCAGTTCACCGGCTATGGGCGCAGATCCATCCAGCGCCTTTGCGGTCAGCCAGCTCGGCGTGAGCGCCTGGGGGCAGTCCCCGAGTGGAGACGTTTACGGACGCAGCGTCGCGGAGGACGATTCGCTCCCTGCCGTCCCGCCTTTTGCCGCGCAGACTCTGCTCTCCAACCCAAGCTTCGGCGCAGTCGACACCGCTGGTGGCCTAGGGCTTGCGACCGATCTCTTCGGCAATACCGTGATCGCGTTCACCCAAGGCCCAGTTGGCGCGCGCAGCGTCGTGGTTGCGTCGTTCTCGCTGCCGGCAGCGGCGGTGCGTCTCACTGGTCTTAGCCGCTGGCAGAAGAGCTCGCTGCCGAAGCTTACGTGGTGGACCGAATCGCAAGGCTGGCCGGCCCAGAGTTACCGCGTCTACATCGATGGGCAGCTGGCGGGGACTACCGGAAAGACGAGCTTCGACCCGGTGAGTGCGCTCGGGGATGGCACGCACAAGTGTCGCGTTGAGAGTGTTGATCGGACTGGACATACCGTCGCTTCGGTGCTTAGCGACCTGAAGATCGATACGACGATTCCAAAACTCAAGGTGCGGCTCGTAGGCTCCGGAATCGCAACCATTGTGGTGGGCACCGCCAGCGATACAAAAGCGCCCCAAGGCTCTGGGCTGGCTGCTGTTCGCGTTAACTTCGGTGATGGGTCGCCGATTGTGGTTGTGCGAGGCCCAGCTTTCAGGTTAAGCCACGCGTTCACTCGCTCGGGGCGGCTGGCCGTGACCGTTACGGCGATCGACGGCGCCGGCAACAGCAACGTCTTCAGTGGCAACGTCACAGCGGGTTGAGTGCGCTAAGTCGCGTAGCATCGCGGACGTGGCCGATCAATTCGAGACCCTCACTCCGACTGGCGAGGGAGCAAATGAAGCGTCGGAGCTGGTCGCGCAGCTCAACCTAGGGGCGCCTGCGACCGGTGACCGGCCACGCCTTGTCGCTGCGATGATCGCGTCGGCCGATGGCCGGGCGGCCGTTGACGGGCGCGCGGGTGGTCTAGGTAGTCCCCCTGACAGAGCAATCCTTCGTGAGCTGCGCTGCGCGATGGACGCGGTTCTGGTTGGTCCAACGACTCTGATTGAAGAGCGCTATTCGTCGCTCCTCGATGACGAGCACCGCGAACGCCGTCTTTCTAGCGGACGGCCAGCCGAACCGATCACGGCAACGATCTCGCGCAAACTTGACCCGCGACTGGAAGAACTAAATCTCTTCGCCACCCCTGATCAGCCGATCGTGATCTATACGGAGTCAGCCAACGAGATGACGAGCCACGGCGCTGATATCCAGGTTCAGCGGTTGGAGCCTGGGCAGCTGAGTTTGGCCGGATGCCTAGAAGATCTGCACGCCAATCATGGTGTTCAGACTCTGCTGAGCGAAGGAGGACCAACCTTGCTCCGGGCGCTTGTCAGCGAGGGGCTAGTTGACGACTTCGTCTTCACCGTCTCACCTCTGCTCGTTTCCGGCTCGGGTACAAACCTGATCAGTGGAGACACGTTCGATCCGCCGGTCGGGCTCGATCTGCAGAACGTCTGGAAGAGCCAGAACTTCCTCTTCCTTCACTACACGCGTCAGCGCTGAGCGCTACTGTTGGGATCGCAAAGGATCGCTGGCCGCTGTCACTACGCGGCTGGAGTGCCAACCGATTCGCATTCAACCGAAGGAGTAATAAATGTCTGTTTTTTCCCGTGACGCCCTTGAGGGCAGTCCGCTCGCCGATCTACACGCGATCGCTTCCGAGCTTGGTATTGAAGGCTTCCGCCGTATGCGTAAGGCCGATCTTGTAAAGGCGATCATCATTGACCAGGGCGGCGACCCCGGTCCGGACCCTGAGCCCGAGCCGGTTGATGACGACGCCGGTGATGAGGCAGCCGAGAAGCCAGCGCGCTCCCGCTCGCGGCGAAGCGGCTCCGGTGGTTCACGCAGCGGCGGCCGCGAAAGCGGCGGCTCGCGCGGTGGAAGTTCGTCGCGCTCAGAAGGCGGCCGCGGCGGTGGGCGCGGTGGTTCACGTTCTGATCGTGGCTCCGAAGGTGCCGAGAGTGAGGTCGAAGGTACGATCGAGGTGCTCGGTAACGGCTCAGCTTTCGTCCGAGTAAACCCACCAGGGCAGAGTGACGAAGATGTCTACGTCTCGGCCGCTCAGGTTCGACGCTGTGAGCTGAAGTCGGGCGACAAAGTAGCCGGCCCGGCGCGTCCTGCGCGTCGTTCCGAGCGCTACCCGTCGCTTGTTCGAGTCGTGACGATCAACGGCAGCTCAGCAGATGAGGTTTCTGTCGGAACGCCTTTCGACAAGCTTGAGGCCGGTTTCCCGACTCAGCGAATCGGGTTCTCTTCGAAGAACTCGACCTTGAAGACAATTTCATCGGCCGCGCCGTTCGGGCGTGGATCGCGCGTCAGCGTGATTGGCCCGTTCGGTAGCGGTCGCAGCACCACGCTGCGAATGCTGGCCGCCGAACTTGCCGCAATCGAAGACATTGAGCTTTCGGTTGTGCTGGCAGGCGTCCGACCCGAGGAGCGTGCCGAGTGGGCTGCCGCAGGGATCGAGCCAGCGGGAGTCGAGTTGCTAGGCGCCTCGTCGGATTCGCAGGCCAAGGCGATCGAGAGAGTTGTCGAGTCAGCGCGCAAGGTAACCGCGAGGGGGGGGCACAGCGCAGTCGTGATCGACTCGCTCGACGGCCTCGATGGCGCGGCGGCTCGCAAGGTCACAGGCGCCGCCCGCAACGTGCCGGGCGCTGGTTCGCTAACCGTAATCGTCGCCCTCCGCGATCCGGTTGGTGGCGAAACTACTTCGATCTATCTTGTCTCGCAGGACGGCGGCAAGGTCGGCGATCCAGCCGTCGACAAGACTAAGAGCAAGACGCTGCGCAGCAACCTGCTTGGCGCTTAAGGAGCGGCGGAGCGCGGGATGTAGGCGACGCGGCCCCAGGAGGGCTCAGGCGCTAGCTCGACCGGTTCGTCGTCACGGTCGGGCTGCACATAGGTGAAAGACCGAGCCTGCTCGTCGTAACGGACGTCGAGCTCGCCCTCCATCACGCGCTGGTCAAGCCAAGCGGAGCGGAAGATTAGGCGTCGCAGCCAATGAACGAGTGAGCGGTCAGCTGGGCCAACAAGCTCTGGCCAGCAGTCATTGACGTGCTCGCCGAGATCGGACGCTGGCTGCTGAATCTCACCGTTGACCGCGAGGTTTACTAGATCTTCTAGCTCGTTCTCGTCGAGCGTTCCCGCGACGAAGCCGAGGCGGTGGGCAGCCTGCTGACTGCGCTCGGAGAAGTCGCGCTCGTTGAAGGTGAAGCGCAGCTCACCGTACTCGAGGACGAAGTCTTCGCCGGAGTCATAGTTTCCGCGGATTGAGGGGTTCATTGAGTCCACAAATAGAAGGGGTCCAAGCCGGAGGGCTAAGGACCCGTCGGGATCCTACGACCGATCCCTGTAATACGCCCCTGCTGAACGGGATATTTCAGATTTTCCCGCATAGAGCGGGAATTTGGCCAGCACTGCGGGTCTTGATTTAGCGGCGTCTACTCGAAGTCTGCGTCGTCCCAGACGCCGCGGCGGCTGGGCTGGTGCGATGGCTCTCTGCGCTCGGCTGGCTTCGATGGCGCCGCGGCCGGTGACGCCGGTTGCTGCGGGGTTCCGTGCTGGGCGTAATCAAAGCTCAGGTAACCGCCAACCATGATCAGCAGCGTCGAGAGAGCGCCTAGCCAGGCAATCGGCTGCACATCAACTAGGTCCGTAGGTTGAGGGCCGCTGAGTATGTGGAGTAGTACCTGCAGCGTTCCGATCGCACCGATGGCCAGCAAGCCGGCTGCAATGCCAATTGAGCGCGCTCCGCGGACGATCAGCATGATCGCTATTGCGATCGACCCAACAATCACAACGAGCATCACGAGGTCGCTCGTAATCCCCCATGGTTCCCAAGCGTTAGCGGAAGTAGCGAGATCGGCCTGTTTCGCATACTGCGCGGCAAACTTTGCGCCGACCGAGATCTTGCTCAGATCAACTTGGTACCAAGTCATTAGTGAAACGACGAAGTAAGCGATCGCGCCCACCATTGCCATCAGGGGACCAAGGAGGCGGTGATTACGCACCGGGCAATCCTAGGCACTTGGGCGGTTGTCATGCGTGTGGACAGTGATGTGGGGGGGAAGAGTTACGCGCCGCGCCCTATAGGAGGCATGATCAATCGAGACCGAGCCACAATCCTGCTAATCGAAGAAGACGATGCCACGCGCACCTTCCTCGCCGACCACCTCACCGCCGATGGTTACGACATGCTCGTTGCCGACTCCGCGAGGGACGGAATTCGACACCTAGAGACGAGTTACCCCGACCTCGCCCTGGTTGACGTCAATCTTCCCGATTCGTCGGGGCTCGACCTCGTGAGTCATGTGCGAGAGGCTGACGGAGTTGCGAGTCGGATCGACCCGCAGGTGCCACTGATGTTGCTGAGCGAGCGGTGCGGTGAGCTCGACCGCGTAAGAGGCTTTGAGCGCGGCGCCGACGATGTAGTTGAGAAACCATTCAGTTATCGCGAGCTCCGCTGCCGTGTCGAGGCGCTGCTGCGCCGCGCCGACCGCAGTCGCTCCGGCGGGCGCCTACGGGTCGCCGACATCGAGCTCGATACGGCATCGCGCACTGCCCTACTTGGCGGCTCGGTGCTCGAGCTCAGTGCGAAAGAGTTCGCGCTGCTGCGCGTTCTGGCTGCCGACCCGACGCGCGTATTCACCAAGGCCGAACTACTTCGAACCGTTTGGGGACGGCGCACGGTTGGAACCACCCGCACCCTGGATTCGCATGCTTGCCGGCTTCGTCGCAAGCTCGGCGCTGAGGGTGGACGCTACGTCGTGAATGTATGGGGGGTCGGGTACCGCCTTGTTGACGCGCCGGCGTTGGTTGACGAGCGCGCGCTCCGCGAGGAGCTTGTGCTCGCAGCGTGAGCCGCCGTCGCCGCGCGTTGGTGCTCGCAGGGCTCGCGTTGGTGCTCGGAGCGCTCTCTGCCTCCGAAGTCGCTAGCCGCGAAGCGGAGATTGAGCAGCGCATCGGAGGTTCGGTTGGCGTTGTTGTCGCGGTCAAGGCAATTAATAGGGGCCGCCGGATCGATGCCTCCGTGCTTGGGCTGCGCGACGTGCCAGCCAAGTTCGCGCCAGCGCAGTCATTCGCGACTGCCGGTCAACTGATCGGGGCTCGCGCTGCGGTTGCGATTCGCGCTGGCACGGACCTTCAGCCGTCGCTATTGGAAGGCTCTCAGGCCGGTCCCGACGGAGCACTTTCGTTAGCCGGAGCCGACGAGAGAATTGTTCGCGTAATCGCCGTTGGCGATGCCGCCGAAGTGACGCCGGGGAGCCGCGTTGACCTGCTGATAACTCGTGACGGTGCTAGCGGTCGGACGAGCACGGTCGTCGGTCTGCGCGACGCCGAGGTGATCGGCTCGGGCCCTGCAGCTGCCGTGGCAGACGGGGCTGGCGCTGGGCTGCCTCGGGTCGCGATGGCGCTCCGAGTCAGTCTCAATCAAGCCGTGCTTCTAGCCGAGGCGCAGAATTCGGCGCGCGAGCTGCGAGCGCTCCCTCGGCCACCATCGGCGGCGAGGTAGGCGAGGTGCGCGAGCAAGGTGTTGACGAAGACGTCATTGGTCAGATCGTGACGCGACTCCACTCGCAGCTACTGGAACAGGCCCAGGACGGATCAACTTCCACCAATCTCGCGACCCGCCTGATCGAATTTGTTGACCGCAATGCTGGGTCTCTTAGTGAGCAGAGTCGAGCCCTGATCACTCAACGAATTATCGAGCGCACACTCGGCGCAGGGCCCCTCGAAGCCCTCCTACGAGATCCGACTGTTGACGAGATTCTTGTCAGCGGGCTGGCGCCGGTCTGGGTTGAGCGGGCCGGGCGTCTCATCGAGACAGCAGTGCAGTTTGAAAGCGAGGATGTGCTCCGGCTAGCAATTGAGCGGCTGCTGGCGCCGGCAGGTCGCCGCGTCGACGAGGCCGAACCGCTATGTGATGCGAGACTCCCGGACGGGTCTCGGATCAACGTCGCACTCCCACCGCTGGCAGTGGATGGTCCCGCGCTGAGTATCAGGCGGTTTCGCCCGCAAGGTCTCACCGCAGCACAGCTCGTCGAGTCGGGCTCATGGACGCCGCAGCTCGCCGATCTACTTAGCGAGGCGGTCGGTGCGCGCAAGAACATCATGATCTGCGGTGGAACCGGGTCGGGCAAGACCACAACACTCGCTGCGATAGCTGGGCTGTTTGCGGCCCATGAGCGGATCGTGACAATCGAAGACACCGCCGAGCTCAACCTAAACCTCTCTCACGTCGTGCGACTCGAAGGCCGACCGGCCAGCATCGAGGGGCGAGGTGAGGTGACAATCAGGCGGCTGCTGCGCAACGCGCTGCGGATGCGGCCGGACCGGATTATCGTAGGTGAGGTTCGTGGCGCCGAAGCGCTGGACATGCTCGCCGCACTTTCGACCGGTCACGATGGCTCGATCACGACGATTCATGCTGGCTCCCCAGCGGAGGCGCTCGCGCGGCTTGAGACCCTTGCCCTTATGGCCGAAGTTGGCTTGCCGCACAGCGCAATTCGCGAGCAGGTCGCGGCCGCAATCGACCTTGTCGTCCTGCAGGTCCGCGACGCGTCCGGCGCGCGCCGCATAACACGGGTCGATCAAGTGGTCGGCATCGGCGAAGCGGTTCGCACGGTTGAGCTGTACTCGACCGACGGGCCGAAATGATGACCTTGGCCGTGCTGATGGCCTGGGCTGCCGGCGCGTTTGTCGCCATCGTCGGCTGGGAGTTGCTAGCTAGCTTTGAGCGACTCGCAGCGATGCGCGCGATCGCCGAAGCGCTGGCTCCAGCACGCGCCGCCGGCAGCGACGGCCGCGATGCCAGTGCACCTGACCGCCGACGCCTTACGACGCTGGCAATCGCGGTGGCGGCTGCACTGGGCTGGTCATCGCTCGGGCCCGCTGCGGCGGTCGCCCTAGCGGCACTTGGGCCCTTCGCAGCGGTGGTCGTAATTCGCCTGCGTCAGCGGCGATGGAGATCCCAGGTCAATCGCGACGCGGCCGCAGCATCGCGCGCAATCGCCGATCTTCTAAGTTCAGGTCATTCTTTGAGCGGCTCGATTGCGGGCGCAGCGCGCGAGGGTGCCGTCGCCCCACAGACACGAGCCATGCTTGACGAAGCGGCCGCGGCGATTGCCGTGGGTCTCAGCCCAGATGATGCGCTCGAGCACCTTCGCGTCCGGTGCAAGGAGGGGCCGTGGGAATCGATCGTTGCCGCTATACAAATGCAGCGCCAGTCCGGCGGAGACCTCGCGGGCCTACTGAGGGAGCTGTCTGCTGATCTCGACACGACCGCTAGGGCTCAGCGCGAGGCACGCGCGGCCAGCGCGCAAGCTCGGTTAACGGCGCGGATTGTCTTAGCCATGCCAATTGTCGGCGCGGCAATTTTTGGGGTGGCCGCGCCTACCGCGCTCGGTCAGCTCCTGAGCGAACCGCTGCCGCGAGCGCTTTTGCTTCTGGCAGTGCTGCTCCAGGTCGTCGCCGTCGTCGCCGTGAGGCGTGTCGCCCGGACCGGGCGTGATTAGCACCGCGGCAGTCGCTGCCGGTGGCGCAATCGGCTTATCGGTCTGGTCGATCGGGGAGGCGCTGGGAACGCATTACCAGCGGCGTGCGCTAGCGCAGGCTGATGGTGGGCTGGAGGTCGGCCGACGAGCAGGCAGGTTGCGGCCCCTGATTGCGAGGTGGCGGGGCCCCGAGGCTCCTGGTGACCTCGCCGCGCTCATAGATGCAGCAGGTGGGGCTGGCGGCTACAGCGCGGGGGACCTGATGAAGATTAAGCTCGCTCTGGCTGCCGGCGCGTTGGTGGTCGCGCTCGGATCGGCGCCGGTAATCAATCCAGCTAGGCAGTGGCCGCTGATGATCATCGTTGCTCCGGCTATTGGCTTCCTGTTCCCCGACGTTGTACTTCGCCGCCGCGCGGCGCGACGACGACGATCGATCGAGCGTGAATTGCCGGCCGTCGTCGATCGGGTCCTTCTGGCGGTCCGCGCCGGCCTTCCGCTTAGCCGCGCGCTCTCCGGTGCCGCCGCGCATGGGCGAGGGCTCCTCTCGGCCGAGCTTCGTCTGGCAAACACGCAGATCGAGCTCGGTCTATCGCGCGGCGCTGCATTAGAGCGGCTCAGTCGTAGTTGCCCCGTTCCGGCCGTGATCGCTTTGGTCGCGGCGATCCGGCGAGCAGACCGCCATGGCGTTGCGCTCGAGCCGTTGCTGCGTGCACTGGCTTCCGGCGCGCGCACCGATAACCACCGCAGAATTACTGAGCAGGCTCAAGGCGCGGCGCCAAAGATCCAGCTGATCGTGGCTCTTTTGCTCGTCCCGGCGGCAATTTGTTGCGTTGCGGCAGGAATGATTGCCGGGCTCGGCGGTAGCTGATAATCGCTTATAAACGCACTGTTTACGGCTCTTTTCGGTCGTTTACGGTGGATTAGAGGGGAGCAGTGCGATTGCTTAGTGGGAAATAATGTGCATTTGGGGTTGACAGGTGGGGTGAAGTGGGTAGTATGCGAGTCGCAGGCCGGGGTGGAGGGGTTCCTCCCACTCCTCCACCACGGCCCGCAACTACTTATCTCGCTGGCGACAGGCGAGGCACCAAATGGCATTTAGAGGAACTTTCGACCACACATTCGACGCGAAGAACCGGCTTACGGTGCCGGTCAAGTTCCGTGCATCGCTGAGCGACGGCGTAGTGGTGGCGAAGGGCGTGGAGCGCTGCGTCTCGGTTTGGACGCCAGACGAGTACGAAGCCTTCGTCGCTTCGGCGCTCGGCCAGCTCAACCCGCTCTCGCCGCAGGCGCGAGATCTTCAGCGCTACTTCTCAGCCAACGCGGTTGAGACCGAGCTCGATGCAGCCGGCCGCGTAATGGTGCCGCCGTTCCTGCTCGAGCACGGCTCGCTAAGCAAAGAGGTCGTTGTCACCGGCGCTGGTCCTTGCATTGAGATCTGGGACCGCGCCGCATGGGCGACCGAGAACGCCAAGCTCGCCGCCGACGTGCTCGACATCACCGCGACCCTTGGCCAGGCCAACTGAGATGCTGCTGATGCGCACCGACCACGTTCCCGTTCTTGCCAATGAGCTGGTCGCCGTGCTCGATCCTCGCGCAGGCGAAGTAGCCGTAGACGCAACCTTCGGCGCCGGGGGGCACAGCCGCGAGATCGCCGAAAAGCTAGGTCCCGACGGCCTCTTGGTGGCTATTGACCGCGATCCAGAGGCACGCGAACGCTACGACGAGCTCGCCAGTGAGATGCCTTGTCAGACGCGCTTCATTGAGGCATCGTTCGCTGAGGCGCTAGCTGAACTAGCTAGAGAAGGGCTGCCGGTCGACCTGATCTGGTTCGACCTTGGCGTTTCCTCGATGCAGATCGACACTCCCGAGCGTGGCTTCTCCTACTCAGCAGATGCACCGCTCGACATGCGGATGGACCCATCAGAGGGCATCACCGCAGCGGAGATCGTTGCCGAATGGGACGAGCGCCGCCTTGCCCGCACGTTCCGCGAATACGGCGAGGAGCGCTACGCGACAAGATCGCACGCTCAATCGTGCGCGAACGCGAACGTCGCCCAATTGAAACGACGACGGAGCTCGTTGAGATCGTGACGATGGCGATTCCGACCCCGGCGCGCTTTGGTGCCGGCCACCCGGCCAAGCGCGTATTTCAGGCGCTGCGGATAGCCGTCAACAACGAACTTGAAGAGATCGACGCGGCACTGCCGCTGGCTTGGGAGCTACTACGCGAAAATGGCCGGTTTGCAGGGATTTCTTTCCACTCCCTAGAAGATCGGCGCGTGAAGCAGTTTCTCGCTGGATTGGCCCGCGAATGTGTCTGTCCTCCAGGCCTCCCAATCTGTCGATGCGGCCACGTGGCCGAGGCAACGTTGCTGACGCGCGGTGGCATCACACCGACTGAAGCTGAGACCGATGAGAACCCACGCGCTCGCTCGGCACGGTTGCGCGCTGCCTTGAAGATTGCGGTGGCGCCACAATGACGCCTCCGCCTACAGCTGCATCGGCCACCGCAGGGCGGATCGCAAGCCCAAGGCCACTGCGCCGTGGCCGCTCGATACCGCGGCCATCACGCGACTCGATTGGTCGCGCTGGCGCTGCTTCCGGAGGGTTGGTCGCGCGTCTGTTCATCGGGCGACGACTGATCGGTGTTCTCGCAGTCGCCTTGATCGGCCTCGTCTTCGTCCAGGTGTCGCTGCTGAAGCTGAACACGCGCATCAGCGCTGACGTAGAGCGCAGCCAGCTACTCGTTCGTCAAAACGCCGAGCTTCAAGCGCTGTTGGCTCGCCTTGATGGCGCTCAGCGGGTCACCGGGGCCGCAGGCAACCTTGGCCTCGTTATGCCAGCGCCTGACGCGGTCTGTTACCTCAACGCGGCCGATCGGCAGGCCTGCACCGTCAGCGGCGCTACGACCGATCCCGGGCTCGGGCAACCGGTTGACCCCAACGCAACGACAACGGACCAAACCACGCTCGCAACAGACCCGAATGCCGCTCAAAACGGCCAGGGCACCACGACGCTTGATCAAACAGGCGCCGGCCAGCAAACCG
Source organism: uncultured Solirubrobacterales bacterium (assembly GCA_903821395.1). Classification (GTDB taxonomy): domain Bacteria; phylum Actinomycetota; class Thermoleophilia; order Solirubrobacterales; family Solirubrobacteraceae; genus F1-60-MAGs163. The sequence goes on from CAIJLJ010000037.1 coordinate 12,918, forward strand.
GCGCAACCGGCGCAACCGGCCAAGGCATAACGCAGACCACCGGGAATCCCCAAGCCACCACCGATTCCGGCGGGATGGCAGCGGGAGCCGGAAACTAGCGATGATTCTGGTCGAGAGAAGAATCGGACTGCTGTTCGCTTCTTTCTTGGCACTGCTGGCGCTCGCTGGAGTGCGCGTCCTCTATCTAGGGTTGGTCAAGGGTTCGGGGCTCTCGAACGCAGCCACAGCTCAGCAAGTCGCGGTAACGAAGCTCCCGGCTGAGCGAGGGATGATCACCGATCGCAAGGGCGTTCCGCTCGCCGCGTCAATCCCAGCCGACGATGTCTCGGCAACGCCTTACTTGATCAAGGATCCAGTAGCGACCGCGAACCGGCTCTCACCGCTAATCGGCGTTCCCGCGGACAAGCTCGTTAGCGAGCTAGCGCGCCGTGACACCGGCTTCGTCTACCTCGCTCGCCGTCTGCCGGCCGACGCAGCCGATCGCGTTAGGGCCCTGAAGATCGACGGAATCGACTTTGCTCCCGGCGCACTTCGCACCTACCCGCGAGGCGCTTTGGCCGCCCAAGTTCTTGGCGCTGTTGGAATTGACGGCAACGGGCTATTCGGTCTTGAGTACGCGCACGACAAGGTTCTTCGCGGTAGCGATGGCGAGCAGCGCCGCGTACTCGATGGCGGCCGACAGGCAATCGAGACGCGCGACCTTAAAGCCGCTGTCCCTGGCGGTGCGATGGCCCTGACGATCGACGCGGAGATTCAGCAGCGGACCGAAGATGTTCTTCAGGGGGTCGCTGACGAATACCACCCTAAGGGTGCGACCGCGATCGTAATGAACCCGAAGACCGGTGCCGTGCTGGCGATGGCTAACTGGCCGAAGGTCGATGCAAACAATCCAGGTGCCGCGCCTCCTGACGCAACGGAGAATCGCGCGCTCGGGATGACCTACGAGCCCGGCTCGACTTTTAAGTCGATAACTGTTGCCGCGGCGCTTCAGGACAAGAAAGTCACACCTACGACGTCGTTCAACCTAGCGCCATCAATTCAGGTTGCCGACCGCGTCATCAACGAGTCGCACGCGCGCGGCTGGGAAACACTCGACACCGCCGCAATTCTTGCTCAGTCGAGCAACGTTGGAGCGATCACGATTGGTCAGCGCCTAGGTGCCACGCGCTTCAGCAAGTGGGTTGATCGCTTTGGCTTTGGGCAACGGAGTGGGGTCGACCTCCCAGGCGAGGAGCGAGGCCTAATCACTCCGCTCGCGAAATACTCAGGATCCTCGATGGGCAACATGCCAATGGGTCAGGGTGAGCTAGTTACGCCGATGCAGATGATGTCTGCCTACGGCGTAATCGCAAACGGTGGAACGCTGCTGAAGCCGCACGTCGTTAGCTCAGTCAACGGCAAAGCAACAAGTCCGAGCGCCGGCACCCAGATCATCAGCGCAGAGAACGCCGCGTCAGTCAGAAAGATGCTGACCGGCGTGTTCCAGCCCGGTGGTACAGCGAGCGAGGTCTCGATCCCTGGCTACGAGCTGGCCGGCAAGACGGGAACAGCGAACAAGATTGACCCAACCACTGGCAAATACTCCGATTCGAAGTACGTCGCCTCGTTCATTGGCATGGCCCCGGCAGCTGACCCTCAGTTGCTCGTTGGTGTCGTAGTGGATGAGCCCCAAGGCGATATCTACGGTGGCTCCGTTGCCGCACCTGCGTTCGGCAAGATCACTTCATTCGCGCTGCCATACCTACGAATCGCGCCGAAGTAAGAGCCGGAAGGCTCGTTACTCTGCCGCCATGCGGCTGGATCAGCTATTCGATGGTCTCGGTGAGGTTCTGCCCGACGTCGAAATCAGTGCGATGGCGCTCGACGACCGCGTGGTCGCCCCCGGAACGCTTTTCTGTTGCGTGCCTGGATTCGAACGTGATGGCCATGACTTCGCGGCCAGCGCGGTGGCTCACGGAGCGTCAGCTTTGCTCGCCGAGCGATCGCTGGACCTTGGTGTACCCGAGGTTGTTGTCGAAGATGTTCGTTCTGCGATCGCGCCGGCGGCCGCGAAACTGAACGGTGACCCCACCGGAACGTTGCAGATGGCTGGCATCACCGGCACCAACGGCAAGACCACGACCGCTTTCTTGACGCGGGCGCTGTTGGAGGCCGACGGGCACTCAACGGGGCTACTTGGGACTGTGGAGCAGATTGTTGGCGGCGCGCGCGAGGCGACGGTACGGACGACCCCCGAGGCGATCGAGCTGCAGCGGTGTTTCGCTCAGATGGTGGCCGCAGGCGACGAGGCGTGCGTGATGGAGGTCTCCTCGCACGCGATCGCGCTGCACCGTTCCGATGCGATTGAGTGGGACGTAACAGTCTTCACCAACCTAAGCCGCGAGCACCTCGACTTTCATGCGGACATGGACGAATACTTCGCAGTTAAGTCCCAACTACTGGCTGAAAGTGCTGCACCGAGCGTCGTAAATATTGATGACGAATACGGCCGAAGTCTGGCCGCCGCTCTGCCTCACGTAGTTACGGTGGGAATCGCGAGCGACGATGCTGATCTGAGGGCAAGCTCGATCGTTAGCGATTCGTCGGGCACCAGCTTCACCGCGGACGGTCTCGAGCTCCGCGTCCCACTCCCTGGTGACTTCAACGTGCTGAACGCGCTCTGCGCTGTTGCAGCCGCACGGCTACTCGGGGTTGGTGATGCGGTCATACCTGCCGCCTTGGCGGGCGCCGAAGTAGCCCCCGGCCGCTTTGAGCCGATTGAGGCCGGGCAGGGCTTCGCGGCGATTGTCGACTACGCCCATACGCCTGATTCGCTCGAGAATGCTTTGCGCGCAGCCCGCGCGTTGACAAATTCCCGCCTCATAGTCGTGTTTGGAGCGGGCGGCGATCGCGACAGCGGCAAACGCCCTCAGATGGGTCGCGTGGCCAGCGAGCTCGCCGATCTGGTGATCGTCACATCTGACAACCCGCGTTCAGAAGATCCGGCTGTGATCATCGACGCGATTGTCGGCGGCGCGGTCGAGGTCGGCGGAGCTGAGCTTGAAGTGATTGCTGATCGCGCCGATGCGATCAGTAGGGCTGTCGTCCGCGCCGAGGCGGGAGATGTTGTACTCGTCGCCGGCAAAGGCCACGAACAAGGTCAGCAGCTCGCCGACGGGCTCGTGATCGAGTTCGACGATGCCACCGTCTTGCGCGCGGCCCTAGAAGCGAGCGCCAAGTGAATGAACGTTGGGATGCAGCCGCGGTCGCTGGCCATGCCGGCGGGCGCCTCGTTACCGGTGATCCCGCTTTAGCAGGGCCTAGCTCGGTCACAATTGACTCGCGTGACGCTGCGCCCGGCGCGCTTTTCGTTGGGCTTGCCGGCTCGCAGCAGGACGGCGGAGCCTTCGCTGGCGACGCGCTGGCTGCCGGTGCCTGGGGCGTAATCGTCGGAGAGGGCCACGCAGCGGAACTAGCCGCCACGGCCGATGGGGTCGTAGTCGCGGTAGACGATCCGCTCCGAGCGCTCGCCGATCTCGCGCGGGCTTGGCGACGGGAGCTCGGCTGCGCTGTGATCGCGATCACTGGCTCGACCGGAAAGACGTCAACAAAGGACATCATCGCTGGCATGCTCGCTCCGTCGCGGAGGACTGCAGCGACGGTGGAGAATTTCAATACTGAGATTGGAGTTCCGCTCACGATTCTCGCCGCCCCGGATGACACTGAGGTGCTGGTAGTAGAGATGGCGATGCGCGGTGAGGGTCAGATCGCTGAGCTGACGCGGATCGCCGAGCCCGATGTCGGGGTGATCGTCAACGTTGGCCCAGTACACCTCGAGCTGCTGGGAACGGTTGAAGCGATTGCGGCGGCGAAAGCCGAATTGGTGGCAGGGTTGGGCCCCGATGCGGTCGCCGTGATGCCAGCCAACAGTCCCCTGCTTGAGCCCCACGTCCGCGGCGACATCCGTACGATCCGCTTCGGCCCGGGCGGTGAGCTGGAGCGACTTCCAGAGTCGATCGAGCTGCCGTTTGCGTCGGCTCACATGCGCCTCAACGCGCTTGCCGCGCTGGCGGCTGTGCGCGCGCTTGGGGTCGAGCCGAGCGGCGTTGTCGAGGTCAAACTTTCAAAACTGCGGGGCCAACGCCTGCTCTTAGAGAACAATGTCGTAGTTATCAACGACTGTTACAACGCAAACCCGATGTCGATGCGCGCTGCGCTGGACGATCTTGCCGACTCGGCCGCCGGTCGAAAGGTCGCAGTGTTAGGCGACATGCGCGAGCTCGGGCCCGATCAGCGGCGGTTCCACGCGGAGCTGGGCGCGCACGTGCGGGAGGTTGGCGTAGACGTTCTCGTGACGGTCGGCGAGTTGGCCCGCGACGCCGGCCCTCCATTCGGCGGCGAGAATCTTCACTCGATGGAGAGCGCTCGGCAGGCCGCAGAACAGATCGCTTCGATAGTCGAGCCAGGCGACACGGTGCTAATCAAGGGCTCACGTGGCATCGGGTTGGAGGTCGTCGCTGCGGCGCTATGCGAGGCGCTGCCGCCGGCTGCCGGGGGAGGCAGCTGATGGGCGAGGTCCTGATTGGAGGTACCTGTGCGCTGCTGATCTGTGTCTTCGCTGCTCCAAGGCTTATCACTTACCTGCGCGGCCGCGAGTTCGGGCAGCAAATCCGCGAAGAAGGCCCCGCTGGTCACCACGCGAAGGCGGGGACGCCAACGATGGGCGGTGTCTTGATCTTCATCTCGATCGCCGTGCCGTTCCTCGTCTTGAGCGACTATGACTGGCGCGCAGTCGCCGTCTTCGTCACCGCGGTCGCTTGCGCACTGTTGGGGTTCGCTGACGACTACTCGAAGATTGTCCGGCGCCGCTCGCTCGGGCTCCGCGGGCGTACAAAGATGCTCGTGCTGCTGGTGATCTCGCTTGGGCTGTGGTGGGTGGCTACCCACAAAGCCGGACTCTCGACGACGATTCAGCTGCGCTTTGTCGACGTCAGTCTCGACCTCGGTTTCTTCTTCCCGATCTTCATCTTCCTTGTGATTGCTGGATCGACCAACGCCGTCAATCTCAGCGACGGGCTCGACGGGCTCGCGGCCGGCTGCGTCGCGATTGTGATGCTGGCGTACGTCGCAATCACTTTCATCACCACCGGTGACCGTGACCTAGCTTTGCTCAGCGGCTGCATTGTTGGAGCCTGCGTTGGATTCCTTTGGTTCAACGCGTTTCCGGCGACGATATTTATGGGTGACACCGGGTCGCTCGGGTTGGGCGGCGCGATCGGTGCGATGGCGGTAATGACCGACACGATGCTGTTGCTCGTTCTGATCGGCGGCATCTTCGTGATCGAAGCGCTGAGCGTGATCATTCAGGTTGGCGCCTTCCAAAGCTTCCGTAAGCGCGTCTTCCTGATGGCGCCGATCCACCACCATTTCGAGATGCGCGGTTGGTCGGAGACGAAGATAATCCTGCGCTTTTGGATCATCGCCGCCGTCTGCTCAGCGATTGGGTTCACGCTCTACCAAGCCAACATCGTTTAAGCGGCGGCGTATCGTTGGCGCAATGGATGTAGAGATTCGACCGCCAATTCCGCCTGGGCCATGGCTCGTCGTCGGGCTTGAGCGCTCCGGCGCTGCCTGTGCCAGGGCACTCTGGAGTCGAGGTGAGCCTGTAATCGGCGTGGACAGCACAGAGCCCGCGCAGGCGCAAGCGCTGCGCCAAGAGGGAATTGAGATCGTCACGGCAACCGACGGGGTCGAGGAGCTAGGCCGTGCTCGCGCGGTCGTTCGCAGCCCTGGTGTTCCAAACGAAGCTGCGGTGCTAGTCGCTGCGCGCGCCGCAGGGATCCCGATCTATAGCGAACTCGAGCTGGGCTGGCGAATGCTGGAGTCCCCGTTCGTCGCGGTCACCGGAACCAATGGCAAGACGACGACGGTTGAACTACTTGGCGAGATCTGGCGGGCCGCGGGCCAGCCGGTGGCAGTAGCTGGGAACGTCGGGACGGCGGTCAGCTCACTCGTTGGCCAGATCGGGCCGGAGACCACGGTGATCTGCGAGGCGAGCTCGTTTCAGCTCGAGAATTCGGTGGCTTTCGCTCCCGAAGCGGCGGTCTTCTTGAACATTGCGCCCGACCATCTTGATCGCCATGGCGACTTTGAGTCATACCGCCTCGCGAAGCTAAATCTTTTTGCGTTTCAAGGGCCCGATGAGGTCGCGATTGGGCCGCCTTCGCTGCTCGAGCAGGCCGGTGGTGGAGCGCGGCGCATCAGCGTCACTAGCGATGCTGCCGTCAGCGCCGATCTCGAGCTGCGCGACGGGCTTATCTGTTGGCAGGGAACGGCACTGATGCCCGCTGGCGAGGTACGGCTCCGAGGTGCGCACAATCTCGATAACGCCCTCAGTGCGGCGGCCGCCGCGCTAAGCAGCGGGATCGACGCAAAGGCAGTGGTCACCACACTTCGCAAGTTCACGGGGGTTGAGCATCGCCTCGAAGAGCTCGGCGTGAGCGGGGGAGTGCTTTGGGTAAATGACTCGAAGGCGACCAACGTCGCTTCGGCCGTAGTCGCACTCGCCGCCTTCGACCAGCCCGTCGTCCTGATCGCGGGAGGTCAGGCAAAAGGCCAAGAGTTCTCGGCACTCTGCGAGGCTGCGGCAGCGAGTGTGCGTGCCGCGTTTCTGATCGGGAGCGACGCCGATCAGATTGCATCAGCCTTCGACGGGGAGGTCGAATACAGCCGCTGCGCGAACCTCGAGGAGGCCATCAGCTCGGCAAACGCGGCCGCGCTGGAGGGCGACGTCGTACTACTTTCACCAGCGTGCGCCAGCTTCGATCAGTTCCCGGGGGGCTTTGAGCAAAGAGGCGCCGAATTTCGGCGGATTGTTCAGTCTTTACCGGGCTTTTTGAGCGCTTAGAATTTCCGAGAAGGAGTTTCCGCTTTAGGGCCGAAGAAGAGTCAGAATGGCCCGAGCGAGCGCAGCTACGCAGAATCCGCCCGCTGCTCGTGCAACTCCACGTGCGCGCTCGATCGAAGAGGATGTCCTGCTCACGGCCGTCTTCTGCCTCGTCGCATTCGGCGCGGTGATGGTCTACAGCGCTTCGTCGGCGACCGCCGTGATTGCCGGCAACGGCGACGGCACCGGTCTGCTTGTCCGTTATCTGATCTTCGCGGCGGTTGGCTTCGTCGGCCTCAGCGCGGCAATTCGCTTTCCACTGGCGAAGCTGATTCAGCTCACCGGGCCGCTACTCGGCGCTTCGTTCGTTCTGCTCGTCGCTGTGAAGCTTCCCGGCATCGGTGTTTCCGTCAACGGCGCCCAGCGCTGGATCGGATTCGGCGTAGTTCAGTTCCAGCCGAGCGAGCTAGCGAAGCTCGCGCTCGTGCTTTACACCGCGCGCTTTCTCGCCGAGCGACCTCGCGGTTTCAAGCGTTCAGGTGAGCTGCTCCCGCTGGCGCTAATCGTTGGCGGAGCGATGTTGCTCGTCGTCACGCAGCCTGACCTCGGCACCGCCCTCGTCGTTGCGTTCACCTGCGCAGCGATGCTTGTGGCGAGCGGTATACCGCTGCGCTGGCTAGCTGGGTATGCAGGAGTTGGCTCCGTTCTCGTTCTGCTCTACTCGATGAGCGCCCCTTACCGGCGTGCACGACTGACCTCGTTCCTTGACCCCTGGCACCACGCCAGCAGCACTGGCTTTCAGGCCGTGCAGGGGCAGATTGCAATCGGTTCGGGCGGCGTCTTTGGCCGGGGACTAGGTCAATCGGTGCAGAAGATCTTCTACCTACCCGAAGCTCATACCGACTTCATCCTGGCGATCATCGGCGAGGAGTTGGGCATCATCGGTCTCTTCGGGCTGTTGGTGCTTTACGCAGCTGTCGCTTGGGCCGGTCTTCGCATAGCGCAGTCGGCAACTGGTCGCTACGCGAAGCTGTTGGCCGCCGGCGTCACATCACTAATCCTTTGCCAAGCACTGCTCAACCTGTTTGCGGTGCTAGGTATCGCGCCTCTGACCGGAGTGCCGCTTCCATTCCTCTCCTACGGGTCGACCAGCCTTGTGACATTGCTGATCGCCGTTGGATTGCTGCTGAACATCGCCCGAGGTGGCTGCGTGAAGGCGCAGAAGACCTCCGACGAGCCCGATGCGCGACGATCTGAGGATCAGTATGCCGACGACCTACCTGATCGCAGCCGGCGGGACCGCCGGCCACGTAGTGCCAGCACTCGCAGTCGCCGACGCGCTGCGCACTGACGGCGCGCGCGTAATTTTTGTTGGCGGTGACCGCGCCGAAGCCGATCTGGTGCCGCGCGCGGGCTACGAGTTTCAGCAGCTGTCGCTAGAAGGGCTCGACCGACGCAACCCACTGCGCGCTCTGCGAGCCATTGCGAAGTCGTTTGCGGCGACGGTTGCGGCGTGGAAGCTGATTGGACGGCTGCGTCCAGCCGCCGTCCTCGGCGGCGGCGGCTACGTAGCTGGCCCCGTCGGTGCCGCTGCAGTACTGAGGCGCGTGCCGTTGGTCCTTACTGAGGCCGATTCACACTTTGGCTTGACCAATCGTCTGCTGGCGCGATTTGCTCGCCGTGTCTGTCTCGCATTCCCAATCGAAGGGCTGAGCGGAGCGCGGTATTTAGTTACCGGCCGCCCAATCCCTCCGCCATCGACCGATCGTGACGCTGCGCGCGCCCGCTTTGGCCTGGGCGCTAGCGACAGCGTAATTGTCGTCGTTGGTGGTTCTCTTGGTGCGCGTTCGATCAACCAAGCCGCGATCGAGGCGTTCGCCGCGCGGCCACAGCTGCACGTGCTTCACGCCGCTGGCGAGCGAGATCTTGAGAGCTTGGACCAGGTACCGCGTGGTTCGAGCTACCAGCTATTCGGGTTCCTCGATTCGTTCGCCGAAGCTCTACTGGCGGCCGATCTGGTTGTTTCACGATCCGGCGGGTCGGTCTTCGAGATCGCGGCGGCCGGTCGGCCAGCGATCCTCGTCCCGTACCCGCACGCAGCGGCCGATCATCAAGCCGGGAACGCGCGCTGGATGGAGCAGGCGGGGGCTGCTGTCGTGATTCCAGACGAGCAGCTGACGGCTGAGCGGCTCTCGAGCGAAGTAGACCGTCTTCTAGGCGACAGCACTCGTCTGGCCGCGATGGCGGCCGCATCGGCATCGATAGCGAAGCCTGACGCCACTCTTGCGGTTGCCGCTGAGCTTCGCGCGGCTGGGGGAGCTAGATGAGCGGCGCGTCGGACTGGAGCGACCGCCAGCTGCACTTCGTCGGAATCGGCGGAGCCGGGATGAGTGGCTGGGCGACGGTGGCCGCGGAGCTCGGCGCATCGGTCTCGGGTAGCGATGCGAACGACTCAGCGGTGCTGGAGGCGCTCGCTTCGAGGGGCATCGCGGTCGCGAGCGGGCACGACGCGGCAAACCTTCCAGCAGGTTCCGGTCTAGAGGTCGTCAGATCGAGCGCGATCGCCGATGGCAACGTTGAACTGGTCGCCGCCCGGGAGCGTGGCCTTCGTGTGATGGAACGGGCTGAGCTGTTAGACGAGCTAACTGCGTTGCGGTCGACGATCGCAGTCGCTGGCGCGCACGGAAAGACAACAACGACCAGCATGGCAGCGCAGATTTTGATCGAGTGCGGGCGCGACCCCGGCTATCTAATTGGCGGCGAGCTCCGCAGTACCGGTCGTAATGCAGCGTGGGGCAGTGGCGATTGGTTGATAGTCGAAGCCGACGAGTCTGACCGCTCGATGCTGTCGATCAACGCCGACGTTGCCGTGGTCACGAACATCGAGCTTGACCACCACGCCAACTACGGCTCACTCTCCGAACTTCGAGAAGTATTTCGCGAGTTTCTAAGCAAGCCGGAGCAGGTCGTAATCCCAGACGCGGCTGAGATCTTGGAGCTGCGGGGAGGACTGCCTGCCATCGCATTCAAGGTTGATTCGCTCGAGCTGTTGCCGGGCGGGTCGAAGTTCCAATGGCGCGGTGAGCAAGTTCAGCTGCGTGTGCCCGGGGCTCACAACGCCGCCAACGCAGTTGCGGCGCTTGAGGCCGCGTTATTAGCTGGCGTTGAGCCCGCAGAGGCGGCAGCAGCGATTGGCTCATTCACAGGCGCTGGGCGCCGCTTTGAGCTGCTGGGAAAAACCAGCTCGGGAGCGGTGGTCATTGACGACTACGCCCATCATCCCACTGAGGTGGCAGCGACGATTGCGGCGGCTCGGACGCTCGAGCCGGAGCGTCTCGTCGCGGTCTTTCAGCCTCACCTGTTCTCGCGCACCGAACGGCTCGCAGGCGAGTTTGGCCGCGCGCTAGCCGAGGCGGATCTGATCTGTGTGGTCGATATCTACGAGGCCCGGGAGCGAGCGGAAGACTTCCCAGGGGTTGACGGGCGCTTGATCGCCGCCGCCGCCGCTGACGCCGCCAACGGGCGCGAGGTGCTCTGGCTGCCCGGTCTAGCGCTCGCCCGAGAGCAGCTTGGCACTCGTCTTCGGCGCGGCGACGTCTGTCTAGTTCTTGGCGCGGGCGACGTCCGCAGTCTCGGCGAAGATCTCGCTGTTGAGCCGAGCAGCTGAGAATGAAGGAGAGCACCGCTCACGCGCGAAGAGAGGCTTGATGCCCAGCTGGCCGAACGCGCTCCCACGCGGCCCCCGTTTCACCGCGATCGCGCGGCCGAGGCACCTGCCGCGATTTCGCAGGCCGTCGTTAACTCTGATCGTCGCGCTGCTCGTGACAGCGGCGCTTCTTAGTGGCGGGTGGGTCTGGCTTAGGGATTCTTCGCTGGTGGCCGTTCAAAATGTGGCCGTCAGCGGCGCTACTGGGCTAGGAGCGCCCGCTGTCCGCTCAGCGCTCACCGGCACAGCTCAGCAGATGACAACGCTCCACGTCGACCGCGCTGCCTTGGACGACGCCGTCGCCCGGTTCCCGCTGGTTAAGAGCCTGACGGTCACAACGAAGTTCCCGCACGGTATGACGATTGAAGTCCACGAACGCCAGCCTGTTGCGGCCTTGACCGCACCGGGCGGCACCGTCGCAGTCGCCTCCGACGGGGTAATTCTCTCCGGCATTCCGACATCAGGCCTACCTGCCGTGTCGGCGACCAGTCTGGTCTCGGGGCCACGCGTCGTCGATCCAACAATGGCCTCTGAGGTCGCACTTTTGGCGCTCGCTCCGAAGGAGATCTTCACTCGCATCGCCGGTGTGAGTTCGGCTGCCGACGGGCTAACAGTGACTTTGCGATCGGGCCCCCTGTTGCGCTTCGGCGACGGCGAGCGTCTAAGGGCAAAGTGGGTGGCCGCTAACCGCGTCTTGGCCGACCCGCAGGCCGCTGGTGCTGGATACATCGACGTGTCAATTCCGGAGCGGCCAGCTTCGGGGCCACTCGCGGCTGCATCTTCGGCTGCAGATCCAAGCCAAACTGCGACACAGTGACAAAGGCGACTCTAAAGTAGAAGGTAAGGGTTATTTAGCACAGAAGTCTAAACCCAAGGTTTAGGGATTTACGCTGCAATCGGGCTTGCTTCTCTAGACTGTCGTTGACAAGGGCCTCTTTCACTGCCACCGTTGCGTTCGTTCGTTGGCAGAAATTGACGCCGAGAACAGTGAAACGATCAGACGAGGGTCGGACAGGATCTATGACTGACTATCAAGCCGGTAGCTATCTCGCAGTAATCAAAGTCGTCGGAGTCGGCGGCGGAGGAACTAACGCGGTCAACCGGATGGTTGACGCTGGCCTGCGAGGTGTCGAGTTCATCGCCACCAACACCGACTCGCAAGCGCTCGACGCTTGCGATGCCGATATCAAGCTGAACATCGGCCACGAACTGACGCGCGGCCTTGGCGCCGGCGCAGACCCTCAAGTCGGCTTCGGCGCTGCAGCTGAATCCCGCGACGACATCAAAGAGGCGCTCAAGGGCGCCGACATGGTCTTCGTAACCGCTGGCGAAGGCGGTGGCACTGGAACCGGCGCGGCCCCGGTCATCGCAGAGATCGCCAAGGCTGAAATCGGCGCGCTGACCGTTGGAGTCGTAACGCGGCCATTTGAGTTCGAAGGTGCGCAGCGGATGCGCGCAGCCGACGAAGGCATCGCCCGCCTGCGTGAGGTAGTCGACACGCTGATCGTCATTCCGAACGAGCGCCTGCTCGCCACGGTTGAGAAGCGCACAACGGTTCTCGAGGCTTTCCGCGAGGCCGACAACGTGCTTCGCCAAGGTGTTCAAGGGATCACAGACCTAATCACGATCCCTGGCCTGATCAACCTCGACTTCGCCGACGTGCGCACCGTCATGTCCGACGCTGGCTCAGCGATGATGGGGATCGGTGCCTCGACCGGTGAGTCGCGTGCCGTCGATGCCGCCAAGGCCGCGATCGAGAGCCCGCTGCTAGAGGACACGATTGAGGGCGCAACCGGGATCCTGCTCAACATCACTGGCGGCAGCGAGCTCGGCCTCTTCGAGGTCAACGATGCTGCAGAGATTGTCCACACCGCAGCTGACAAGAACGCAAACATCATCTTCGGAGCAGTCCTTGACGAGTCGATGGGCGACGAGGTTCGCGTAACGGTGATCGCGACCGGCTTCGACCAGGCGTCTGGCCGTAGCCGTCCGCGCGCTGCACGGGCTGAAACGAGCGATCGTGCGCCGCGCCGTGATCGTGCGCCCCGTCCGGTGTCGTCTGAGCTGAAGGTCAGCGATGACGATCTCGACATCCCGTCATTCTTGAAGTAGCGTCGGGCGGCGGATGGTCGCGGGCAATTATCCAACTGAGCTGCTCTATCACCGCGAGCACGGCTGGGCTCTGATCGAGGGCGATCTAGCGACGCTCGGGATCAGTTGGTTTGCTCAGAATTCCCTCGGCGAGGTGGTATTCGTCGATCCTCCACAGCTAGGCAGCTCGTTGGTCGCCGGCCAGCCTTACGGCGAAGTTGAATCGCTGAAGGCTGTTAGCGATCTGATTGCACCGCTTAGCGGCGCGATAATCGAGATCAATGAGCGCTTGGCCGACGACGCCGAATTGGTCAACGCCGAGCCGTATGGCGCGGGATGGGTGGTGAAGATCCGACTCGCCGACGTTGGCGAAGCAGAACTGCTGCTTAGCGCGGACGCCTACGAGTCAACACTCGCCTAGGTGTCGCAGCCCTAAACCGTCCGCTTCGGCGGTAGCCTCGCCTTACATGCGCATCTTTTCTGGCATCCAGCCGACCGGCCGCAAACACCTCGGCAACTACATCGGCGCGATCCGACAGTACGTCGACGGTCAGCAGCGCGCGGCGGCAGGGGATGGCCTGGCGATCTTCTGCATCGTCGATCTGCACGCGATCACTGTGGCGTACGACCCAGCCGAGCTCCGCGAGCGCACCTACGACACAACCGCGCTACTGATTGCGGCCGGTCTCGATCCAGAGAGCTGCATCCTTTTCCGCCAGTCCGACGTGCCGGAGCAAACCGAGCTCTGCTGGCTGCTCGCCTCGGTCACCGCGCACGGTGATCTAAATCGAATGCACCAGTTCAAGGAGAAGTCGGAGGTGCAGCGAGAGCTGATCTCGGCCGGACTCTTCTTCTATCCCGTACTGCAGGCTGCCGACGTGCTCGCCTACCGCTGCGACGAAGTGCCGGTCGGGGAGGACCAGCGCCAGCACATCGAACTGATGCGCGACATCGCTGAGCGATTCAACTCGCGGTTTGCCGATGGTCGCGAGCTCCTCGTGACGCCCGAACACCGGATTCCGGAGGTTGGGGCAAGAATCATGGACCTGCAAGACCCAGATTCGAAGATGTCGACTACGTCGGAGTCTGAGGAGGGCACGATCTACGTGCTCGACGAGCCTGAGATGATCAAACGCAAGCTGAATCGTGCAGTCACAGATTCTGATGACCCGCCGCTGATCGCCGCCGGGCCAGAGAAGGCAGGGGTCACCAACCTCCTCGACATCCTCGCTGCCTGCGGCGGAATCACTCCGACCGAGGCCGCCGCAGGGCTGGCCGATGCGCGCGGCTACGGAGACCTCAAAAGTGCCGTCAGCGACGCGGTTATAGAGATGCTCGCGCCGGTCCGCGAGCGCTACGAGCAGCTCCGCGGCGATGAAGCGGCGCTCGAGATGATTCTCCTCCGCGGTGCTGAACAGGCGCGGGAGATCGCCGCGGTGACGCTCGCCGATGTGCGTAGCGCGATGGGCGTCGGCCCCGTGGGTTGAAGCGAGTGAACCGTCGGCTAGTAATCCTGGTCGGGTCGGTGGTGTTGCTCGACACCCTTTTCTATGCTGCGCTCGCGCCGCTGCTCCCGTCGCTTTCAACGCAGTTTGGTCTAGACAAGGGTGGCGCTGGGCTGCTCGTCGGCATTTACCCGATCGGGACTTTTATCGGTGCGGTACCCGCTGGCTGGGCGACCGCACGTTATGGCTCTCGGCCAACGGTGCTGGTCTCGCTCTTCGTAATGGCCGCGGCGGCGCTCGTCTTCGCCTTTGGACAGACGATCGGCGTGCTCTACGTTGGCCGCTTCTTGCAAGGCATTGCGGGCGCCGCCTCCTGGACAGCCGGACTTGCTTGGTTGGTGCAGGGGACGAGCAAAGCGCGGCGCGGCGAGGCGCTCGGGTTCGGCATCGGGGCGGGGGTCGTCGGAGCGCAGCTAGGGCCAGTACTCGGTTCCGTTGCGCACCTAATTGGGAGGGGCCCCGCTTTCGCGGGTACCGCGATGGCCGCGGGCGTAATAGCCGCTTTCGCGATGCGGATGCCGGAGGCCCAAGTGAGCCTGGACTCAAACCGCACATCGCCGTGGGCGCTGCTGCGCAACTCTCGGTACCTAGTAGCGCTGATGATCTTCGTAATTCCGTCGATGGCATTCGGCGTGATCGAAGTATTGGCACCGCTCCGCTTGAGCGAGCTCGGTGCTAGCGCCGAGCTGATCGGGCTGATCTTCTTCCTAGCGGGAACAGCTGAAGCGGTGATTAGCCCGGTTATCGGTCGCCTGAGCGACAGCATCGGCGTTCTCGCAATCGTGCGCTCCGGAATGATTCTCGCTGCCGTACTGCTGCTGTCGCTTTACTTCCCGACGACCGTGCTCATACTTGGGCTTGCTCTGGTCTGCTGCTCAGCCGCGATTGGGATGCTCTGGGTGCCCGCAGGCAAGCTCGTCTCGCTCGCGGCAGAGCGGCTGGAAGTGGACCAAGGATGGGCGTTTGCGATCCAAAACAGCACTTGGTCGCTAGCGATTGGCGCCGGAGCGACGCTAGGGGGTGTATTGGCAGCGATCGGCGGTGACTTGCTGGCATACGGCTCTGCTGCTGCGCTCTGTGCGCTTGTCGGAATGGTGATGTTTGGGCGCCGACCGGCTGCCGCTGTAACTTCCGACCCGTGATCGCCGCCGAGATCGAGCTGGACCTCGAGCTCTTTACGGGCCCATTCGACCTGCTGCTGACTCTCGTATTGCGGGAGGAGGTCGAGCTGCTCGACCTCGATCTCGCTGAAATCGTCATCTCCTACATCGATCTACTCGAGGCTCGCGGCGAACTCGACTTGGAAATGGCAACTGAGTTCATCGTCTTGATCGCAGCCCTGCTTGAACTGAAGTCGCGCCTGATGTTGTCGGCCGGCGAGATCGATGAGCTCGGTGAGCTAGAGCCCGGCGAAGCGGCCGAAGAGCTGCTCGCGCGGATGCTCGACGCGCGCCGTTATCGGCAGGCCGCAGAGCACCTAGCCGATCTGCTCGGCGAGCAGCGCGGTTACCACTACCGTGAGGCGCCGCTCCCGGGGTTTGTCAAGCAAGTTACGCTTGAAAACGCAGAGAAGGTCTATGCCGCAAGCCAGCTCGGTGAGGCGATCGGGGGGCTCCTCCGCCTGCCGCCGCAAATCTCGCTTGCGCACCTGCGTACCTCGTCGGTCACGGTCCCCTCGCGACTCGCGCACTTGCGCAAGATTCTGCTGCGCGGAAGCTGCTCGTTCGACGAGGCGGTTGCTGGCGCCGATCGCATGACAGTCGCCGTAACTCTCTTTGCGCTTCTCGAGCTCTACAAGCAGGGCGAGGCGACCTGGGATCAGCCGGCGCCGTTCGCGCCAATCACGATCGCCGCCGTGGAACAGGCCGCTCGGCCGTATCTGATCGAAGGAGCCGCATGAACCAACCAGCCAAGATGATTGAAGCGTTGCTCTTCCTCAGCCCAGAACCCGTTAACGAGGACGATCTAGCCGAGGCGATCGGCTGTAGCGCTGAGGACGTTACCTCAGGCCTAGAAGAGCTGGCTGCGGCTTGGGCCGAAGGCGAGCGGGGGATGGTCCTCAAGCATGTCGCTGGCGGCTACACGCTCGCTAGCGCCGCTGAGAACGATGAAGCGGCCCGGCGCCTACTCTCAAAGCCACGGACGCCACCACTCACGCCTGCGCAGGCCGAGACGCTCGCGATCGTGGCCTACCTGCAGCCGGTGTCAAGGCCTGAAATCACGCGCATCCGTGGCGTCAGCGCCGACTCTGCAAGCGGCACGCTGTTGGAGCGTGGCCTAATCGAGGAATCCGGTCGCTCGCAGTTTGGCGCGATCTGCTTTCGAACGACCGAGCTCTTCCTGCGGTTGTTCGGTCTCAACTCAATTGGCGATCTGCCTCCGATCGCGGAGTGGGACCCAACTCCCGAGGAGCAATCCGACCTGCGCGAGCGTCTGATGGCGGCTGGCGGCGCCCGGCTCGGCGAAACTCCAACCGCTGAAGGCGAAGAGTCGGCGCAGGAGCCGCTGCCGCAGATCGAAGACGAAGACGCCGGCGACTCAGAGGGCGATCAGCCCGCGAGCGCGTTCGCAGCCAACTGACCGCACGCTGCCGCGATGTCCTGGCCGCGCGTGAGCCGCACTGTCGCACCTATCCCGTTTGCTTCAAGCGTGCTCTTGAATGCGTCGATAGCCGCCCGAGACGACCCCTCGTAAGGTGAGCCGGTCGGGTTGTAAGGAATCAGGTTGATCTTGTAGCGCTTCGGGTCGAGCAGCTCGGCCAGTTCGACGGCTTGCTCGTAACGATCGTTGACGCCAGCCAGCATCACGTATTCGATGAACGTCATCCGGCGACGCGCCTCATAGTGGCGGTCGCAGGCGGCTAGCACTTCGGCGATCGGGTAGCGGTCGTTGACGGCCATGATCTCACTGCGCAGCGCATCATTGGGAGCGTGTAGCGATAGGGCGAGGCGGATTGGCCGGGACTGCTGCGCAAGTTCGTCAATGCCAGGTGCCCAGCCGACTGTCGAGATCGCCGTTCGGCGGCTCGTGATTCCAAGATCGGGCAGTAGTTCGCATGCGGCGAGAACGTTGTCTAGGTTCATCATCGGCTCGCCCATTCCCATGAAGACGCAGTGGTTGACGTCACCAAGGCGGCG
Organism: uncultured Solirubrobacterales bacterium; assembly: GCA_903821395.1. GTDB lineage: Bacteria > Actinomycetota > Thermoleophilia > Solirubrobacterales > Solirubrobacteraceae > F1-60-MAGs163. The sequence continues at coordinate 30,222 of CAIJLJ010000037.1, forward strand.
GAAATGGAGCGCCTGGTCGACGATTTCGGCCGCGGTCAGGTTGCGACCGAACTTCATCGTGCCCGTCGCGCAAAAGGTGCAGCTCAATGGGCAGCCGGATTGCGACGAGAGGCAGAGCGAGCGCCGTCCGTCGCGGTAGGTCATCAGGACCGCTTCGACGGGGCGGCCATCGGCAGTGCTGAAGAGAACCTTGATAGTGCCGTCAACCGAGACCGCTTCGTTCTCGACCTTCAGGGTCGAGAACGGAACCGCATCGGCCAGCCGCGCTCTGAGCGGCGCAGGCAGGTCGCTCATCGCTTCCCAGTCGGCTGCGCCGCGCGCTTGCCACGCCCATGCTTGGTCATAGCGGTAGCCCGGCTCACCGGCCTCATTGAGAGTTGTACGCAGCAGTTCGAGATCCATCGCCCCCTATCGTGGCAGCCAAGACGATGAGACTTGGCAAGTATTTAGCCCACGCAGGAATTGCCTCGCGCCGCGGCAGCGAGGCGCTGGTCGTAAGCGGGCGCATTAGCGTCGACGGCGAGATCGTTTTCGACCCTGCATTGGACGTTGATTCGCGCAACAAAATCCTCTTCGACGGAGAGCGGGTTGGTAGCGGCCCGGAGGTGAGGGTCGTTTACGCGCTGAACAAACCGCCCGGCGTCGTATCTACTGCTGCCGACACGCACGGCAGGCCAACCGTCGTTGAGATGGTGCGCAGCGGCGCTGCCAGCTCGCGGCGCCTTTACCCAGTTGGTCGACTCGATGTTGAATCAACCGGGTTGATCCTGCTGACCGACGACGGTGATCTCGCCCATCGGCTCACGCACCCAAGCTTTGAGGTGCCAAAGCGATACATCGCTCGAGTGACCGGCGGCGCGTTGAGCGAGCGTGCTCTGCAGGCGCTGCGTGACGGAATCATTTTGGAGGATGGCAAGACGGCTCCGGCGAAAGTGAGGCAGATCGCGGCCGGCCACATCGAGCTGACAATTCACGAAGGCCGCAAGCGCCAGGTGAGGAGAATGTGCGAGGCGGTTGGCCACCCGGTTCGTGAGCTCAAACGGATCGCCTTTGGCTCTCTTGAGCTCGGTCCTCTCGCGGAGGGCAGCTCACGGCGACTAAATCTCGCAGAGATCGAATCGCTGCTCGAGCCCACGGATCAGAGCTGAGTGGCATGATTGGGCGGCGATGAACGTCTACGGCCTACGCGGCGCCATAACAGTCGACAGCAACGAGCGGGAAGCAATTCTCGGCGCTACGCGCGAGCTGCTCGAGGCGCTGATCGAGCTGAACGGTCTCGAGCAGGCCGACATTGTCAGTTGCATCCTCTCTATGACCGACGATCTCAACGCCGAGTTTCCTGCTGTAGCGGCTCGTGAGATGGGTCTCGATCAGGTGCCACTTCTCTGCGTACGCGAGATCGATGTGCCCGGTTCGATGCAGCGCGTCATCCGGGCCCTCGTCCACTACCGCGCTGCCGATGGTCACAAAGCACACCACGTATACCTGCGCGATGCCAAGAGTCTGCGCAGCGACATATCCGGCGCCCAGTAGCGCAAGCCAGCGTCCAGTGTTCTGCCTAGCCAGACGCGCCCGCTAAAGTTGTCGCGATGCTAGTCGTGATGAGCCCTGAGGCCACAGAAGATCAAGTTCAAGCGGTAATTGACCGGATTGAGTCGGTTGGTGGTACCGCGCACCCAAGTCGAGGCGCCGAGTTGACGTTGATTGGAGCGATCGGTGACGCCGACACTGAACTGCGTGTGAGCGAGCTCGAGCTCGGGGCGCTGGCTGGCGTGAGCAAGATCGTTCCAATTCTCAAGCCCTACAAGCTTGCTGCGCTGGAGGCGCGCCACGGCAATCCTTCGGTCTTTGAAATCGGCGGGGCAAAGATCGGCGGCGACAACTTCGCATTGATCGCTGGGCCCTGCACCGTCGAGTCACGCGACCAGCTGCTCGATACCGCGGCGCTCGTGAAGTCCTGCGGCGCATCGATGCTGCGCGGCGGCGCCTACAAGCCCCGTACCTCGCCTTACTCCTTCCAGGGCCTCGGAGTCGAAGGGCTGAAGCTACTCGCCGAAGCACGCGAGCAGACTGGCCTGCCAATCGTCACGGAACTGATGGACGCCCGCGATATTGAACCGGTGCTCGAAGTTGCCGACCTAATTCAGGTTGGCGCCCGCAACATGCAGAACTATGGGCTACTGACTGAGCTCGGACGAGCAGGCCGCCCGGTGCTGCTCAAACGCGGTCTGTCGGCAACGCTTGAAGAGTTTGTGATGGCCGCCGAGTACATCCTCAAGGAAGGCAACGAGCACGTGATCCTGTGCGAGCGCGGAATTCGCACGTTCGAGACTGCGTACCGATTCACGCTCGACCTGATGGCCGTTCCGGTCCTAAAAGAGATGACTCACCTTCCGATTGTGATCGACCCAAGCCATGCGGCCGGACGACGCGTGCTGGTTCAACCTCTCTCGCTGGCGGCCGCGGCGGTCGGCGCTGACGGAATAATCGTTGAGGTCCATCCAGAGCCAGAAGAGGCGATCTGCGACGGCCCACAGGCACTGCGCAGCGAAGAGTTCGAGCAGTATGCGCAGGCGGTAGATCAGGCGGCCCAGCTGGCTGGCAAAGCGTCCTTCCTTCACACCCAGGCGCGCTCGGCTTGAAGCTCACGGTCGTCGGTGTCGGCCTGATCGGCGGGTCTTTTGCACTCGCCGCTCGGCGCCGCGTCGGGGCCCACGTTCGAGGAGTGGGGCCCGAGGCCGACAAAGCACTCGAGCTAGAACTGATCGACGAGGCCTGCCTGGGGCTCGAGAAGTCGTTGGTCGACGCAGACGTCGTTGTTGTCGCCGTCCCTGCCGATCGGCTGGTCGAAGTGACCGAGCAGGTGCTCGCAGCTGCGCCGCTCGACTGCGCGATCACCGATGTCGGTTCAATCAAGCGGCAGGTTGTTGATGCCGCTTCGCACGACCAGCGTTTCGTTGGTGGCCACCCGCTCGCCGGAACGGCCAACTCTGGCGTCGTCAACGCGCGCGAAGACCTGTTCGATGAAGCAACTTGGTACCTGACTCCGACCGAAATCACCAGCGGCGTGATGCTCGAGCGCGTCCACAACCTGCTGACTGCGATCGGCGCCAAGCCGACAATCGTTGGTGTCGATGATCACGACCGAATGATGGCCGCCGTCTCGCAGCTGCCGCACGTGCTCGCAAACGTGCTCGTGCTGCAAGCTGACGTTGCGCTCGAAGAACGCAAGATTCCGGTGACCGGCCCGAGCTTCCGTGACGCTACTCGCGTTGCTGGAGCCAACCCTGAAATGTGGACAGCGATCTACCTGGCCAATCGAGCTGCGCTAGTTCAGGAGCTCGACGGTGCAATCGAGCGTTTGACCGCTGCGCGCGCGGCGATCAGCGGCGGCGACGCTGCATGGCTTAACGAGTGGCAGCTACTCGCGGCGGAGCGGCGCGAGGCGTTGACTGAGGCAGGGCTCTCGGGCGGCGTTCTGGCTGAGCTGAGGGTTCCAGTGCCAAATCGACCCGGGGTGCTCGCACAGATCGCGCTTGGGCTCTGTGAGGCCGACATCAACATCGTTGACATGGCGCTGAGCCCATCGCCCGACGGGCAAGAGGGCGTTGTTGCCCTATGGGTTGCCGATGGCTCGGCCGCCGCGGCCAGCGAGTGCCTTGATCAGCTTGGGCTGCCGGTCCTGTGAAGGCGCTAATCGAGCCGGCCGCGCGGATTAAGGGAAGGCTGGTCGCTCCCGCTGATAAGTCGATTTCACATCGCGCCGCGATCTTGGCCGCGATGGCAGACGAGCCGGTACTGGTAACGAACTATTTGGAAGCGGCCGACACGCTCTCGACGCTTGCTGCAATTGAGCAGCTCGGAGCGCTGGTCGAACGGCGTACCGATGGGGTGATGATCAGGGGCGTTGGGCTTCGCAATGCTGCCGTCCCGAAAGGAGCGATAGATGTCGGCAACGCTGGCACGCTGATCCGCCTTCTCCCTGGCTGGCTAGCGGGGCAGGACGGATCGAGTTTCGAACTCGACGGTGACGACTCGATTCGGCGCCGACCAATCGACCGCGTTGCCGAGCCGCTCGAGCTAATGGGTGCGGAGATCGACGCGACTAAAGCCCGCTTCGCTCCGTTCACAATCCACGGCGCTCGGCTCCATGGAATCGAATACACACTCCCGGTCGCAAGCGCGCAGGTGAAGTCGTGCGTCGCCCTGGCAGCGCTACTTGCGGAAGGCGAAACGACAATTGTTGAACCGGACGCAAGTCGTGACCACACCGAGCGCATGCTGGCAAAGGCCGGAGTGAAGATCTCACGCGACGGCAGCGATCTGACGATCTTCCCGACCGATGAGCTGACACTTCCCGACCGGATCGATATCCCAAGCGATCCATCTTCGGCGGCATTTGCGATCGCGGCTGCGGTTCTCGTACCTGGTTCGCGGCTATTGGTGGAAGGGTGTTCGGTCAACTGGACGCGGAGCGGGTTCATTGAGATCGCTCAGCGGATGGGGGCTGTGATCATCACCGATCTCGAACCCCGCCCCGAGGGCAGCGAGATTAGTCACGATGAACCGGTCAGCGACATCGACGTAACCGCCGGCCCATTAAAGCCGGCGACAGTGACCGCGGGGGAAGTTCCACTGGCAGTCGACGAGCTTCCGTTGATTGCGCTGATGGCTTGCTTTGCGGAGGGTGAGACGCGGATTGAAGGTGCCGCCGAACTGAGGCTGAAGGAATCAGACCGAATCGCCTCGGTTGTAACCGCGCTAAACGACCTTGGCGCAGAGGTTGAAGCGACCGACGATGGCTTGATCGTGAATGGCCACGGCTCGCTGCGAGGCGGGCGGGTCGATGCCGGAGGGGACCACCGGATCGCGATGCTCGGTGCTGTCGCGGGGCTTGCGTCGCAAGAGGGCGTCGAAGTTGACGGCATCGAGGCTGCGGCCGTCTCATACCCGAACTTCCTTGACGACATCGCAGCGCTGCGCTGAGAATCGCCAGCCCGCTACGTTCAGTCGGATGATTGTGGCGATCGACGGACCCGCAGGGGCCGGCAAATCGACGGTTGCGCGCGCTGCCGCGCAGGCGCTGGGTTTCACCTACCTCGATACAGGGGCGATGTACCGATGCGTTGCACTAGCTCGTTTGCGGGACTCCGAGTCCGACCCGGCCACACTAGAAATCGTGCTGGCTGGCAATGTGATGCTGGGCGGCGAAGACGTCAGCGACGAGATTCGCTCTCCTGCCGTCACCGAACTAGCATCTGAGGTCGCCGCCGAGTCGCAAGTGCGCGCCGCGATGGCGGCCCGCCAGCAGCAGATGCTCGCGAGCGGGGATTGGGTTGCCGAGGGGCGGGACATCGGCACCGTAATCGCTCCGCACGCTGAGCTGAAGATCTTTCTTACCGCCGACCCTGCCGAGCGTGCGCGTCGGCGCGCCGAGCAGACAGGACGACCGGTAAGCGATGTTCTCGCTGAGCAGCAGGAACGCGACCGCCGCGATGGCGAACGCGACCTCTCGCCGCTCTTGGCCGCCGCTGATGCCGTGCAACTCGACACAACGACCCTTAGCGCAGACGACGTGATCGCCGAGATCGTCCAGCTCGCCGCCCGGCGCTCGGATGGCGATAGCCAATGAGTCGCCCGCGCGTAGCGATCGTTGGTTACCCGAACGTCGGTAAGAGTTCGCTCGTCAACCGCCTGAGCGGCTCGCGCGAGGCCGTCGTGGATGAGAGAGCCGGGGTGACGCGTGATCGCAAGGAGCTTGACTGCGAATGGAATGGGCGCCAGTTCACACTCGTTGATACCGGCGGGATGGACCTGCTCGATCCAGACCCAATCGCTGGCTCAATCCGCGACCAAGCTACCGCGGCGCTTTCTGAGGCGCAGCTTGCAGTGCTCGTCGTTGATGTGAAAGGTGGGCTGCGGCCAGGCGATGAGGAGATGGCCGACTTACTCCGCCGCAGTGGCCTACCGGTCCTTGTCGCCGCGAACAAGTCGGACGTCCTCTCTGACATCCCGCTGGCCGGTGAATTTCACCGCCTTGGACTCGGCGAGCCGATCTCAGTCTCCGCCGCGCAGGGGCTAGGTAGCGGCGACCTGCTCGACCGCATCGTCGCGATGCTGCCCGACGCCGCCGAAAACGAAGGTGAGCAGCTCGAGCAGCCAATCCGCCTCGCGATCATTGGCCGCCCTAACGTCGGTAAGTCCACGCTGATGAACAAGATCGTCGGCTCCGAGCGCACAATCGTCAGCGATATTGCAGGCACCACGCGCGATGCGATCGACATGCCGATCGAGGTCGCTGGCCGCAAGGTCACGCTGATCGATACGGCAGGGATGAGGCGGCAGTCAAAGCTCTCAGACAGTCTTGAGTACTACACCGTCCTGCGGTCACAGCGAGCAGTTGAACGCGCCGACGTTGCCCTTGTGATCTGCGACGCAGCCGACGGGGTCACGTCGCAGGACATGAGGATCGCCGAGCTAGCGATGCAGGAGGGCTGCGCGACCTTGATGGCGCTGAATAAGTGGGACCTAACGCCACTCGACGAGGATGCGCTGGACCATGAGCGCGCCAAGGTCACCAAGAAGCTGCGGCTGCGGCCAAAGCTAATGACAATTAGCGCCAAGGATGGCCGTCATGTAGGCCGCGTGCTCGACGAGGCGGTTGCGCTCGGCGATCGGCGAGCGGAGCGGATTCCGACGCCTCAGCTGAACCGATTCCTCGCCGAGGTTGTCGCCGAGCGCCAGCCGCCGGCGCGTCAAGGGAAGCGACTTAAGCTCCTCTATCTCGCTCAGATTGAGGACTCGCCGCCGCGCTTTTCGCTTCAAGTCAACCGGCGAAACCGGGTCACGCGGGACTACACCTACTTCATCGAGAACCGGATGCGTGCGCGCTACGGCCTTGACGGGGTGCCGCTGATCATCGACATCCATGAGCGCAAGCAGCGCCGCTCCGAACGCTAGTCGCAGAGGCCAATGCAGGGCGACGTTCCTCGAGAGCATTAGTCCCCGCTACGCTGCGGTACCTATGAGCCAAGAAAACAGCTTCCTCTTCACATCCGAGTCGGTCACCGAGGGTCACCCCGACAAGGTCGCCGACCAGATCTCTGACGCGATCCTCGACGCAATTCTGGCGCAGGATTCGTTCGCAAAGGTGGCTTGCGAAACGCTCGTCAACACCAATCTCGTCGTCATCGCTGGCGAGACCTCGTTCGATACTTCGCAAATCAACGTTGACCAGATCGTTCGTGACACGATCCGTGAGATTGGTTACGTCGGCTTCGATAAAGAGTTTGATGCCGACGAGGTAGTGATCCTCGATCATCTCGGCGGCCAGTCGGCCGACATCGCGCAGGGCGTTGACGAAGCGAAGGAGGCTCGTGAAGGTGACGAGGATCCGCTCGACAAGGCCGGCGCTGGCGACCAGGGAATGATGTTTGGCTACGCGACCAACGAAACAGAGTCCATGATGCCGCTGCCGGTTCATCTCGCCCATCGTCTTGCGGAGCGACTGACCGCAGTCCGCAAGGACGGCACGCTCGACTACCTGCGCCCCGACGGCAAGACACAAGTCAGCGTCCGCTACGTGGACGACCGCCCGGTAGCGATCGAGCGTGTTCTTATCTCCACCCAGCACGACGAGGGCGCCGACACCCCGGCAGGGCGAATTGCCGATGACCTTTGGGAGCACGTCGTCGTGCCAGTGCTACCGAGCGAGATGTACGACGCGGAGCAGCTACGAGGAGATCTGCTCGTCAACCCGACCGGCAACTTTGTGATCGGCGGCCCGGTAGGCGATTGTGGCCTCACAGGCCGCAAGATCATCGTTGACACCTATGGAGGCAAAGCTCGCCACGGCGGCGGCGCATTCTCCGGCAAGGATCCGTCAAAGGTCGACCGCTCGGCCGCATATGCAGCTCGCTACGTCGCCAAGAACATCGTCGCCGCAGGCCTCGCCGAGCGTGCCGAGGTTCAGGTTGCGTACGCAATCGGAGTTGCCCACCCAGTTTCAGTGATGGTTGACACGTTCGGAACCGAGACGATCCCGCGCGCTCGTATTGAGGAGCTTGTCGCCGAGAACTTTGATCTGCGGCCGGCCGCTTTCCGCGAGTACCTGAGCCTGCACAGCCCGATCTACGCCGCGACCGCGGCGTACGGGCACTTCGGTCGCAACGAGAAGCAGTTCACGTGGGAGCGGACAGACCGCGCCGACGCGCTGCGCGCCGCCGCTGCGCAGTAGCTAAGGCCCGTCGTTAGAGCTGCCGGGGCGCTGCAGCTTCTCAGCATGGAGGCGCTGGGCGTCGTCGATCGCCGCAGCTACAGCGGGCGGGTCATCGACACCTTCGGAGCGTAGATTGCCGCTGTCGCTACCAGCTGCGTCGAAGTCAACTGTGCCGACCTTGAATAGTCGATCAAGCGCTGACCGCTGTAGATGATCTCCTCGCCAGGGTGCAGATCGATTAGTCGAAAACTCGCGGCCGACGGTCGAACCTTCCACTTCGACCCATCCCGCGCGCGCTCTATCGTCGCCGCTGTGCCGAAAGTCGCTCAGGTCGAGCCGATCACGACGGCCCGCGTCCTGCGCGGCCCGTTCGATTACGTCTGCCCGGGCGGCGCGACGGTTGGTTCGGTGATGACCGTGCCGTTCGGTGGCCGCGACCTGCTGGCGATCGTCACGGCCCTAAAGGATTCGTCCGAACACGAGCTCAGTGAAGCTAAAGAACTGCTCCCGTTTTCGCTGCCGGAAGACCTCGTTGCGTTAGGCCCATGGCTCGCTGATGAATACTGCTCAACGCCGGCACGCGCTTACTCTCTGATGTTGCCTCCACGCGGCGTGAAGGAGCGTTCGGTCCAGTTTGCAACGGCTGGCCGGGCGCCGGACGAAGGTGAGCGTTTGACCGCGAATCAGCGTGAGCTATTGGCGACGCTGCCGCGCCCCGCGGGGAGCGACCTTGCGGCGCTGCGGCGGCTTGAGAAGCGCGGCCTCGTGGTCCTCGAGGCGCAGTCGCAGCGAAGGGCTCCGCAGCACTCCGAGGTAGGAAAGCCTTCGGGTGCGAGCGGCCCGCCGCTGACGAGTGACCAGGCCGCGGCGCTAGAGCAACTGCTGACGGCGGTTCCGGGGGAACAGCTGCTCCTCCATGGCGTGACTGGATCCGGCAAGACTGAGGTTTATCTACGTGCCGCGGCAGAGGTTCTCGGGAGCGGAAAGACGGTGCTCGTACTGGTGCCGGAGATCGCGCTGACACCGCAAATCATCTCTCGCTTCAGCGAGCGTTTCGGCGAGACGGTTGCGGTGATCCACTCGAAGCTCACGCCGGGGGAGCGATTCGACGAATGGACGCGAATTCGTAGCGGGGAAGCACGGATCTGTATCGGTGCGCGGTCAGCTGTTTTCGCGCCGCTCAGCGACATTGGGCTGATCGTCGTCGATGAGGAACACGACAGCAGTTATAAGAACGACGGTGACCCTCGGTATGACGCGCGCCACGTCGCGGCTCGTCGTGCCACCGACCACGGAGCAGTACTAGTCGCCGGGAGTGCTACGCCGCGCGCTGAGAGCTGGCAGCGACTGCGGCGGATCAGCCTGCCGATGCGGGTTGACCAGATGCCGCTGCCGGAGGTCGAGATCATCGATCTGCGGGGTGCAAGTGGCTCGCTCCATCCGGCGACCTTTCAAGCGCTCGTTGATTCGCGCAAGTCGATCGTGCTGCTCAACCGACGCGGCTGGTCGAACTACCTCAGCTGCTCGAGCTGCGGCTATGCGTGGGAGTGCCCTCAGTGCGATGTAACGCTCGTGCTACATCGCGCCAGCGGTTCGATCTCTTGCCACCACTGCGGGCACCGCGAACGTGTGCCGGAGTGCTGTGTGGAGTGCGGCTCGGTCTCGATAGCGCGCCATGGGACCGGCACCGAACGGCTCGAGAGCGAACTGCCAGGGAAAGTCTTCCGGCTGGACGGCGACGCCGCCGACGCGGGCGTCGTCCTTCGAGCATTCGAGCAGGCTGAGGAGGGGATTCTGCTCGGCACCCAGGTCGTGGCTAAAGGCCACGATTTCCCCGACGTCGAGCTTGGCGTCGTAGTCGACGCCGACCAGACGCTGCGCTTCCCCGATTTTCGCGCCGAAGAACGGACCTTCTCGCTCGTGACGCAGCTGGCGGGGCGTAGCGGCCGCGGCAGCGAGCGGGGGAGGGTAATCGTCCAGACCTTGACTCCTGACGCCCCAGCGCTAGTCCTGGCGGCCGCTCACGACGCGCCAGCCTTCCTCGCCGACGAGCTCGCGCGTCGCGAAGCGCTGCGGTATCCGCCTTTCTCGACGTTGATCCGGATCATCTGCTCGTCGCCGCAGGCCGGGGCGGCACAACAGGCAGCAACTGAGATAGCTGAACAGTTGCCGGGTTCACTCGGGCCGGCGCCACTCTTCCGCCTGCGCGGCCGCGAACGCTCGCAGGTCGTGATCAAAGCCGAAGACCGGCGCCAGGCGGTCGAGGCCGTCAACCTTGCGGTTGGCCGCGTTGCTAAGGCTGCAGGCCGCAAGTCGGTCGCAATCGCCGTAGACGTGGAACCGCAGTAGCGCCCCGTGCCACCTCTAGAATCTGCAACTCGACGATGACCGATGAGAGCCAAACAGAAGAAGAGGAGCTGCGGCGAGAGCCGCCCGAGCTAGATCCCGAGATGCTGGCCCGCCGCGAGGCGGCTCTGCGCCATGTTCGAAAGTTTGGCGATCCGGTCCTGAAGTCACGCGCGGTCGAAGTAGAGCAGTTCGATGATGGGCTGCGAAACGAGATCGCGCGAATGGGCCTGCTGATGGAGGACGCCATTGGTGTTGGCTTGGCGGCGAATCAGGTCGGGCTCCTGCGCCGCTTCTTTGTTTACCGAGTTTCTGAAGACGATCCTCTACAGGCCATCGTCAATCCAGTGATCGACTGGAGCTCCGAGGAGGAGGAGACATTCGAGGAGGGTTGCCTGAGCTTGCCGCAGGTAGTCGTCGAAGTGACCCGTCCAGCCCAGATCCGTGTCAGCGCGCAGGATCGTTTCGGCGAGCCGATCGAAATTGAAGCCGACGGGTTAGAGGCGCGCGTCATTCAACACGAGCTCGACCATCTCGACGGTGTCCTGATCATCGACCGTGCAAGTCGAGGTCAGCGCCGCGAAGCGATGCGCACCCTGCGCGAGCTCGAACAAGGTTTTTAGAGCTGTCGATGACCTCGGTCTATCTCGGAACGGCACAGTTTGCTGCCGGCGTTTTACGCCACCTCGTCGATGCAGGCGCCGCGCCAAGCCTTGTGATCACTAGACCCGATCGGCCAGCCGGTAGAGGACGCAAGTTGACCGCGCCGCCGGTTGCCGACGTTGCGCGCGAACTAGCGATACCGGTTGTCCAGCCGGAGGACGTGAACAGCGATGCGGGTCGCCAGCTGATCTCTGATGCGAGTCCTGACGTGCTGCTGGTGTGCGCATACGGCGATCTAATCCGCGAGCCACTGCTTTCAAGCTATGAGATTCTCAACCTCCACCCTTCACTGCTGCCGCGCTGGCGCGGTGCTGCTCCAATCGAGCGAGCGATAATTGCCGGCGACAGCGAGACAGGTGTTTCGATCATGAAGCTGACGGAGGGGCTCGATAGCGGTCCGGTCTGCGCGGTAGTGCGAGAGCCGATCCATCCCGACGACACCTTTGGGTCGCTCGCTGAGCGGCTCGAGCAACGTGGCGCTCAGCTACTAGTCGGGGCGACCGAAGGTCCACAGAGTTTCGTCGCTCAAGACGACGCGGCCGCGACTTATGCCGAGAAGATCACCGCTGCCGATCGGCTTCTTGACGGGCAGGCGAGCGCGGAACAGCAAGATCGAGTTGTGCGCGCTCTCTCTCCACACATCGGCGCGCGGGCCGAGCTCGATGACGGAACGGTTATCGGGGTTCGCAGCGCGCACCTTGAGGGCGGAAGCCTGATTTACGACGAGGTTGTCCCTCCGGGTGGTCGCGCCATGAGCTGGGACGATTACCTGCGCGGGCGCGGCGAATGATCTTGTTCGCTTTTCAGGGGCGCCGCGTTCTATTGTCAGCGCGATGGCAGAAAAGTCGGTTGGATTGGAGTGCCCGTCATGCCACGAGCCGTGGCTGCGGCCTACGACCGTGCCCGGCCGTTACCGCTGCGTCTACTGCCTCCATAGGTACGAACTACGCTCGGTCTGTCCAGGTTGCGGGGAGCACCAAACAATTGTCCGGATGTCGAGCACCGCGACGACTGAATGCTCACACTGCGGGACCTCGATGTTGGTGGAGGTCTGACCATGACGGTTGAAATCGCGCCCTCAATTCTGGCCGCTGATTTTGGTGCTCTGCGCGACCAAGTTGGTTTGGTCAAGGGCGCCGGCGCCTCAATCATCCACGTTGATGTAATGGACGGACAGTTCGTCCCGCCTCTATCGATGGGGCCACAAGTCTGCGAGGCGCTGCGTGACCTCGGACTCCACCTCGAGGTCCATCTGATGGTCGATCGCCCTGAGACGATCCAAGTTGAGTCTTTCGCCAAGGCTGGTGCCGGCACGATCATCATTCACGCCGAAGCGACACCGGCGGTTGATTACGCACTCGACTTAATCCGCTCGCACGGCTGCCACGCCGGGCTCGCCGTCAACCCGGCGACTCCACTCGCGATTTACGAAGAGGTGTCTCCAGACCTGGCCCTTTGCATGACAGTTAACCCAGGCTGGGGTGGGCAGAGCTTCATCCCAAGCTCGGTCGCGAAGATTGAGCGGCTGCGGGCGATCGTTGGACCCGACGTCGTCGTTGAGGTGGATGGTGGAGTCGACGTTGCGACCGCAGCTTCCTGTGTTGCCGCGGGAGCCGACCGGCTTGTTGCCGGGTCAGCGATCTTCGGCGAGGATGATCCCGTCCGCGCCTTCAACAACATCCTCCACGCTGCGACGAACCGGAACTAGCTCGTCGCTGGCGCTGGGGCGCCTCCGGTAGAGCAGCCACAGCAGCGCGCACAGCACCGCAGCAGCTGAGCTGTACCCAACCTCGGCACGGAGAAGAACCTCGCTCACCAGCGGTACAAACATCCAGCCGACGAAAGCCAGCGCGACTGTGATCCAGATAACGCCAGCGGCAGTCGCGCGGCCGCGCGCGAGCGCAGCCTGATTAAGCGTTCCAGCCATCAGATGAAAGCCCATTCCAAGCGCGACGATCGCCAGTCCCCAGCGCCCGTAGCTAGTTTCGCTACCGAAGAATGCGCTCATTAGCGCGGGCCCGATCAGCACCATCGCTAAGGCGGCGACGGCAGCGAAGGCAGCGACCGCTCGAACGGTCACGGTTATCGCGCGAGCGAACTCTTCGCCACCTTCGGCGGCCTCAAGTCCGGCTAGGTGCGGTAGCAACGTCGTTTGTATCGACTGAAAGAGTTGGAGCGGTGCGCGCGTGATCAGCAGAACGCTGAAGATCGCGCCGGCGGTGGCTGCTCCAGCGACTGAGTCGGCGACAATCACGCCGGCGTTCAACAGCGTCTGTTCGCCCAGCTGGACGACAGCAACGGAGATCGCGAAGCCGACGCTGCTCTGGAGTACTGGACTTAGGTCGGGCGGTGGCGCCTCGCGGTCGAGCCGCGTGTGGCGCGCAATTGCCCACGGGATAACAAGCAGCGAGGCCAGCGGTGCGGCCGCGATGCCAGCAGCGATCTCATCTTGACCGCTGCCGATACCGACCAGAACAGCCAGCGGGAAGCAGATCCGCGAGCTGGCCTCGAACAGCACCAATCCGCCGTAAAGCATGAACCACTGATGGCCGGCAAAGTAACCGCGTGCGAAGTAACTCGCCGCATAGGCGATCGTCGCGCCGACAAAAATCCAGTAGAGCGTTGCCGAGCCGCCGAAGAGCGCCTCAAGCTGGGGGCGGAAGATCAGCGCAAGCGCCAAGAATCCGAGCGCGAAGCCGAGTTGGATCAGCATTGAGCCACGCAGCGGATGGCTGTGGTGGGCGCCTCGTGCACGGCGGTCGGCGATCGTTCGCGAGAGCAGCTGCTCGACTGGGCGGTAGATCACTGAGATCACAATGAAGAGCGTCGACCAGAGGACGCTGAGCTCTCCGTACTGGCTGGCAGAAAGAAGGTGAGAGGAGAGCGCGAAGTAGGCGAACGTCAGTAGTCCTGTTGCGCCTATCCCAACGGCGAGGACGCGCGCGCCGTGTCCATAGCCAGCATCCGACTCAGCAGCGCCAGGTGGCTCTGTTGAGACGTCAGCCACCGATGCGGACGACCGACATGATCCACGGGAACGGGTGACGGAGTTCGACCACGGAGCCATAGCGGGAGAGGAGCTTTGTGAATGCTGCGCTTGACCAATGGTTGACGTGCCCGGGCGTGTTCCCGAGCTGTCCCCAGTACGCGCCACGGGCCATGTTCGTGATCCTCCAGAGTGGCTCCCGCGGCACCGACACAATCAGCCAGCGTTCGGCGCAGCGCGCCATCTCCGAGAGCACCATCTCAGGGTCGGTCACGTGTTCGAGCACTTCGATCGCAGTCGACGTGTCGAACTCGTTGTCAGCGAAATCGAGCCGCTCGCCCTTCATTACTCGGTATTCGAGGTTTGGGGCCTTGCGCTGCTCCCATTGAGCATGAAGGAGCGGATCGTCTAGGTCAACGCCGACGATTCGACCGTCACCGAGGCGACCAGCCCATTCGTGTGTCAAGACTCCTTCGCCGCAGCCAATGTCCAAGATTGAGGTTGGGGCAGCGAGCGAATAACAGGCGTCGAGGTCGCGGTGGAAACGACTCATCAGACGGCGTACGACTGGGTTTTCCGAGCCGTACTTGTCGAACGTGTTGCCGGTTACGGTGCCTTCGCTATCGATCGTGACGTTGGAGCTCATGAGGTGATTGCTTCCCGCTCACTATCGCCGCCGCGCTGGCTGGTTGATGGCGGTGCTGCTGCGTGGGCGCCGGTCGTCGGCGCCTGCCCTGTCGGGTGCGCGCCTGGCTCGTAGTGCGAAGGCGGCACTCCAAGTTCCAGCTCAACTCGCCGAACGCGCTCAAAAATCCTCTGACTCATAATTCTCTGGGCGTGCATCAGATCGCCAATGACGGCCAGTGCGCCCATCACGACGGCGGCGTTGAAGAGCACGGCGCCGAAGATGAGCGACTGCACGTGGCCCGCGCCATCGCCGCTGACCCAAGCGACAAAGAAGAGCGTGAAAGGAACTAGCGCGGCGACGAAGAGCACGATCGCGGCCGTGAAGAAGACACGCATCGGTTCGTACTGGGAGTAGATGCGGAAGATTGAAATGCTGTTGCGCCGCACGTACGACCAGGTCGACGGGAACAGTCTCGATTCGCGCGTCTTCGGGTTGGTGCGAACCGGGACGTCCTCGACCGCGACTAGCAACTTGCCAGCCTGGATGATCGTTTCGAGCGTGTAGGTGAAGCGAGAGACGACCGCCATCTGAAGCGCGGCCTCGCGGTTGTATGCGCGGAATCCCGAGGTCGTGTCAGGGACGTCGGTCTCCGATGCCTGACGGACGACCCACGACCCGAGTTTCTGGAGGCGCTTTTTGATCGGTGAGAAGTGTTCGATCGTGTCGGTCTGGCGATCGCCCACGACCATGTCGGCGCGGCCAGCCAGGATCGGTTCGACGAGCAGAGCGATGTCGGCGCCGTAGTACTGGTTGTCGGCGTCGGTATTGACGATCACGTCGGCGCCCAGCTTGAGGCACGCATCGAGACCGGCTTGGAAGCCCGCGGCAAGGCCGCGATTGTTGGTCAGGCGCACAATGTGGTCAACGCCGTTACTGCGCGCGACGTCCACCGTGGCGTCGGTTGAACCGTCGTCAATGACCAGCCACTCGACGCTGTCGATGCCGTCAATCTCACGCGGCAGGTCGGCAAGGGTCGCTGGCAAAGTTGCCTCTTCGTTGAGGCAGGGGATTTGAATGATCAGTTTCATCCGCTGCCAATCGTACGCGCCCGACGGGTCGGGGCTGAAAGTGGCCGACCATAGAGGGTGATTGCGGCCCAAGCCGCGTACTATCGGCCTGTCGCGGCAATCCTCGTTGCGGCGGCCCGTTAATCGTGACTACAGCCTCCTCTCCGATCACCAAACGAGTTGCCGCGTTTCCGTGGCCGGGCGCTCTGTTCGGTCTGCTGATCGCACTCGTTGTGATTGGCGAGCTGATCTTCCCGACGTACACGAGCTACGACGCCACCTACTCGCTGCTCTGGGGCCGAGAGATTATCCACGGTCAGCTGCCCGATTTCATGGCATACCGGGCGCCCACTGAGCACCCGCTGGGGCTGCTGTTCGGAGCATTTTTCGCGCTCTTCGGACTTGCTGGCGATCGGATGCTAGTTATCGCGACGCTGATTTCGTTCCTTGTTCTCGTAGCCGGGCTTTACCAGCTCGGCCGCCGCTCGTTCACGCCGCTAGTTGGGATCGTCGTTGGGCTGATCATCTGTACGCGTTTCGATTTTCCGTTTCTGGCGGCGCGCGGCTACGTCGATATTCCCTACCTCGCACTCGTGATCTGGGCCGCAGCGCTCGAGGCTTCAAAAGCGCGGCGCGGGACAGTGGTGCTCGCACTGCTCGCACTCGCTGGATTGCTCCGTCCCGAGGCGTGGGTTCTCAGCGGGCTCTACTGGCTCTGGCTCTTTCCGACGCTTTCATGGCGCGCGCGATTTTCGACCGCAGCTCTGGTCGCCAGCGCGCCGCTGATTTGGGCGGGCGTTGACTTTGTCGTTACCGGTGACCCGCTCTTCTCCCAAAGTCATACCAGTGGCCTTGCCGAGGAACTCGGTCGTCAGCAGGGGATCGCCCAGGTGCCTAGCGCAATGGTCACCTTCATCAGCCTGCTCGTAAAGGTGCCGCTGGCAATCGCGGGTCTGTTCGGAATCGTGCTCGCATGCATACTCGTCCCAACGCGCGTCCGCGTGCCCCTAGCGCTCTTTATCGTTGGTCTCGGGACCTTCCTCCTAGTTGGTCTCGGCGGGTTCTCGGTAATCAATCGCTACCTGCTCGTGCCATCGATGGCGCTGATGCTCTTCGCGGCGTTCGCCGTTGCCGGTTTTAGCGTCTTGGAGTCTGGCCGGGTCCGATCGCTTTGGATCGGTGCTTCTGGGGTGGGGGTAGTCGCCGTCCTAATCTGGTCGCTGCTCCGAGTTGATCTCGGTGGCCTCATTTCGGAGGTCCGCTTCCGCGGCGACTCAGAGCAGGCCCTCACGTCGCTTCTCAACCAACCAAATGTGCGTCGTGAAGCTGCCTGCGGCTCGGTATTAACAAGCAACCATCGCCTCGTGCCCAGCGTTCGCTGGATCATGAACCTTCCCGCGTCAAGAGTGGTGGCGCGCAGCGACGTTGCCGCTGCAGCGAAGGTCTCTAACGGAATCGTTCTTCTCGCTGGTGGACGCACAGTCTTTCTGCGCGTAGGGATTGATGCTGGGAACACGAATTCAGCCGACGCGCTTAGGAACCTGCCGCCAGCGGGGTACCGGCCGATTGCGGCCAACGAGCTTTACGCCGTGTATGGCCGCTGCCAATGAGATTGCGTCGCCGACCCTATCCTCGGTGCTGATGGATTCCTCCGTCTCAACACGCGATCAAGAGTTACTGGCCCGCGCGATCGATCTAGGTCGCAATGGGATCGGGAAGGTCAGCCCAAACCCTCAGGTTGGGGCCGTCATCGCGCGCGACGGTGAGGTGCTCGGCGAGGGTTGGCATCAGCAGTACGGCGAGGCTCACGCCGAGGTCAACGCGATCGCGGCATGCGGCGGGGTTGATCTAGCTGGTTCAACGCTCTACGTCTCGCTCGAGCCGTGTTGTCACGAGGGTCGCCAGCCTCCCTGTACCGACGCGATCGTTGCGGCCGGCATCGGGCGCGTAGTCGTGGCTAGTGACGACCCGACCGAGAAGGCGAGTGGGCGAGGGCTTGGAATCTTGCGTGACGAAGGAATCGAGGTCGACCTCGCAAGTGGCGAGCTGGCCGCGACCGCGCGGCTCGAGAACCAAGCCTTCCGCAAGCACGCGCGCAGCGGCAAACCATGGATTCTGTTCAAGTCGGCGATGAGCATCGACGGCAAGGTCGCGACGCGCGAAGGCGATTCGCAGTGGATCTCTGACGCCAGCAGCCGTCAATTAGTTCACGAGTGGCGCACCGAAGTCGACGCCGTCGCTGTCGGAATTGGAACCGCTCTAGCCGATGACCCTCAGCTGACTGCGCGGATTCCAGGAGCGCAAAAGCAGCCGCGAGTGATCGTCTTCGACTCCGCCGCGCGGCTAGGGCTCGACTCGCAGCTGGTCGCGCAATCCTCCGAGGTTGAGCTGATTGTGGTTGCTTCGCGCGCCGCACCCCGTAGCGCCGTTGAGGCGCTCGAGTCGGCCGGTGCTCAGGTGCTAATCGCAAGCGGAGAGAATGAACCTTTGCGCGTTAGTGACGCGCTCAGTCAACTCGGAGCCCTTGACCCGCCTGTCACGGCGCTGCTGCTCGAAGGAGGACCTCACCTTGCCGGCGCGTTTTTCGACGCAGGCGAGATTGACGAGGTCAGGCTCTTCATCGCACCGCTTGTACTCGGCGGCGCTAGCGCCCGCGACCCGGTCGAAGGGATGGGCGCGACGCTGATTGCAGATGCCACTCGCGCGATCTCGTTGACCGCCGAGCGCGTTGCCGACGACATCCTACTCACGGCCCGACTGCGAGAGTGGTAGCGATGTTTACCGGACTAATCGAAGATGTCGGCGAGCTCCTCGCACTTGATGGCAACAAGCTGGGTGCCCGGCTAACGATCCGTACTTCTCTGGCAGTGCAGCTATCTGAGGGTGATTCGGTTGCTGTCAATGGTGTCTGCTTGACGGCGACCGAGGTCGGTGGCGATAGCTTCTCGGCCGACGCGATGAACGAGACTCTCAGCCGAAGCTCACTCGGTGGAGCGACGCCTGGCACGCAGCTAAATCTTGAGCTGCCGGTTCGCGCAAATGGACACTTGGGCGGCCACATCGTTCAGGGTCATGTCGACGGGGTCGGCACGGTCGCAGCTGCGACAGAGGACGGCATAGCGCTGGTTCTGAACGTGTCAGTCGATAGCGACGTGCTCCGCTACATCGTCGAGAAAGGTTCCGTCGCCGTCGATGGGATTTCGCTAACGGTCGCGCGCGTGGACGAGAGCGGCTTCGACGTGTGGCTGATTCCCGAAACTGTTGAGCGGACTAACCTTGCTGGCGCGCAGCCGGGCCGCACCGTCAACATCGAAGTTGACATTCTCGCCAAATACGTCGAGCGCTTGGTCGCTCCAAAACAATGACGAACTCCGCCGAAACCGATTTCCGTTTTGCAACCGTCGATGAGGCGCTGGCTGAAATTGCCGCTGGTCGGATGATCGTCGTTGTCGACGACGAGGATCGCGAGAATGAAGGCGACCTCGTGATGGCGGCCGAGCACGTGACGCCTGAGGCGATCAACTTCATGGCCACTAACGCGCGCGGCTGGATCTGCCTAGCACTCACTCCCGAGCGCTGCGGCGAACTCGACCTCGAACTGATGACATCGAAGAACGAGACTCCTTACGAGACTCCGTTCACGGTCACAATCGAAGCTCGCGAGGGTGTCACCACCGGTATCAGTGCCGCCGATCGCGCGCAGACGATTCGCGTTGCCAGCGATCCCAACAACGGCCCAGAGGCGATCGTCAAGGGCGGCCATGTCAATCCGTTGAAAGCCAAGCCCGGCGGAGTTCTGGAGCGCACCGGCCACACTGAAGCCAGCGTTGATCTGGCGCGGCTTGCCGGCTGCACACCGGCCGGTGTGATCTGCGAAATCATGAACGACGATGGCTCGATGGCCCGCGTCGACGACCTCAAGGGATACTGCGAGCGGCATCAGCTCAAGATGCTGACGATCGCCGATCTGATCGCATACCGACGCAAGAATGATCAGCTCGTCGAGCGCGTCGTTTCGACAACGATGCCAACCGCCTTTGGCGACTTTATGGTCGTCGGCTACCGCTCGCTTGTCGACGACAAGCACCACGTCGCGCTAGTAAAGGGCGAGGTTTCCGGGCAGCCCGACGTGATCGTCCGTGTGCACTCCGAATGTTTGACCGGCGACGTTTTTCATTCGCTGCGGTGTGACTGCGGTGATCAGCTGGCCGCAGCGCTGGCGATCATCGAGGAACGTGGCCAGGGAGTTCTGCTCTATCTCGCTCAAGAAGGAAGAGGAATTGGGCTGCTCAACAAGCTGAAGGCTTACAAGCTGCAAGAGGAGGGCTACGACACCGTCGACGCCAACTTGAAGTTAGGCCTTCCGGCCGACCTTCGCGATTATGGGATCGGCGCCCAAATCCTCGTTGACCTCGGCTTAAGTTCGATCCGCATCCTGACCAACAACCCAAAGAAGATCCACGGCCTCGAGGGCTACGGACTGTCGGTTAGCGAACAGATCCCAATCGAGCAAGTCGCCAACTCACACAACGCCGAATATCTCGAAACGAAGCGGCGGCGAATGGGGCACACGCTGCACCACCAAGGGCTGAACCTTGACGAAGAGATGATTCACGCCGAACGCGAGCAGGATCGCCTCGCGGGGGAACCGAACGATGAGTGACCGCTACGCGATCGTCTGTGCCCAGTTCTATCCGGAGCTAGCCGAGCGCTTGATCGCAAGCGCTCAAGCAGCCTTCGATCAGGCGGGCTGCGAGCCGGCCGAGTGCTTCGAAGTGCCGGGCGCGTTCGAGCTGCCGGCAGCAGCGAAGTTCTGCGCGCAATCAGGAAGGTTCAAAGGCGTCGTCTGCCTCGGCGCTGTCATACGCGGCGAGACCGATCACTACGACTACGTATGCGCAGAGGCTGCACGCGGGATCCAGAGCGTGTCGCTTGAGACCGGTGTCCCGTGTTCATTCGGGGTGTTGACGGTCGACACGCTCGACCAAGCCCTTGAACGCTCCGGCGGAGGGGTTCGCGATGCGGGCCGTAACGCGGCAGAGGCGGTTCTCGCGCTCGAGCGTGTTCGCGCTGAGCTGAGCTGAGCTGAGGCAAGCGGCTAGCTCGCGAAGGATCGCTTGCCAAGGTAACCTCCTAGGTGATGACTGCTCAGCAGGTCGCGATTCTGATTACCGGGCTCTCGCACGTAGGTGCTGCCGCGGTTTTGCTGCTGATGCTCGTACGGCTCGGGGGCTCACGGCCAGAGGATCAGCGCGGGTGGTGGGACAGCGATGGTGGGTCGGGAGATAGCCCGGTTGACGGCCCCGACAAAGGGCCGCGAGGGGGCGGGCTCCCGCTCCCCGATGCAGAGCCAAGTTCCACGCGTCTTCGGGGCCCTGGGACGATTGCCCCGTCGCCCGGCGCTAGGCGCGGCGCTCCGCATAAGCGGCCACTCCCCGAGCGTGACTCTGAACCGAGCAGCTGACCGCTACACTGCTGGACGCAATGGCCAAGGTATGTCACAGCTGCGGTAAGGGACCGGCATTCGGCAACAGCCGTAGCCACTCGATGGTCGCTACGCGCCGCCGTTTTAACCCCAATCTGCAACGAGTGCGGATTGTTGTTGACGGCGCACCACGCCGTGAATACGTCTGTACGCGCTGCCTCAAGGCCGACAAGGTCCAGAAGGCCCTTTAGGCTCCGCGGCACGGTGCCGCAATCAAATTCCAATACGAGCCTGCTGCGCTTCCGCGCAATCCTCGCTGGCGCACTCGTCGCGCTTGAGGAACGGCGCTCTGAAATCAACGACCTGAACGTCTTCCCCGTTGCCGACGGCGACACCGGCGACAACATGGTCTTGACGATAGAGGGCTGCCTCGCTGAGCTCGATCGCCTCGCCGAAGAATCGGGCGAGAGGTCGCTCGATGAGATCGGGCGCGAGGAGATAGTTGATCTTGTCGCGCGTGCTGCGCTGCTGAGCGCGCGGGGCAACAGCGGCGTGATCATCTCGCAGCTGATCCGCGGTGCTGCTGAAGAGCTGATCTCGCGGCCCGGTGTTCTGGTCGATCCCGTCCTAATCGCGCTCGCGATGCAGCGAGCTGCCGAACGGGCCTATGCGTCAGTGCGCGAGCCGGCCGAGGGAACGATCCTGACCGTCATGGCCGACATGGCAACGGCAGTCACTGCTGCGTTAACTGAGCTCGATCCGATGCCGCCCGACGCAACTCCCGATGAGCAGAACGCGCGGATTGCCGATCTGCTTGAGGTGGCCGTGATTGCGGGAGAAGAGTCTGTTCGTCGCGGCCCCGAACTGCTGCCGGTCCTGAAAGCTGCCGGCGTGGTTGATTCCGGCGGATACGGAGTAGTGGTTCTGTTTGCTGGATGTGTCGCTGCGCTGCGCGGGGAGCATGGACTCTCGGTCGCGCGCCACGTCGCTCCAGCGCGCTCGAGCGAACCGCAGCATGAATCCTCGACCTTTCGCTTCTGCACCAACTTCGCCGTGACCGCTAGTGGCAGTAACCGGCTTGGCGAGTCAGAGAGCTACATCCAGCAGTTAGAGCAGATCGGTGATTCGGTACTCGTTGTTGGCGACCAGGTCACGCTGAGGGTGCACGTCCATACCGACGAGCCCGAGGCTGCAACCGCGCTGTTCGAAGATCAGGGCCAGGTGTCGCGGCTCGATGTCGCCGACATGGTTGCGCAGATTGCCGACCGCGACGAGAGAATCGAAAATGAAGCTTCGGTCCATCAGCGCTGTGGGACGCTGGCAATAGTCGTCGGCGATGGAATTGCTCAGCTTTACCGCTCTCTCGGTGCGCACGTCCTAAATGGTGGCGAAACCCTAAATCCTTCGACCTACGAAATTCTCGCCGGGATCCACAGCGTTCCTGCCGACGAGGTCGTCGTGCTACCGAACAGTCGCAACGTCTTCATGGCGGCGCAGGCGGCCGCTGAGATGTCAGAACGCATCGTTCATGTGGCGCAGTCGAGTGAGATGCAAGCTGGGCTCGCAGCCCTAGTCGCTGTAACCGCTGACAGCTCGGCGGCCGAGAACGTCGCCGAGATGGATCGGCTGCTGGCGGGAGTGCGCAGTGGCAGCGTTGCCCCAGCAGCGCGGCCCGACTCCGAAGGCCGCTTCGTTGAAGGCGACGCAATCGGCTACGTCGATGACGAACTAATTGCCTGGGGTGGGCCTTCCGAAACGTTGAAAGCCGTTGTCGACGCGCTCAGCGACGGGAGTGAACTGCTGACCGTGATTTCTGGCGTTGGCGCCCCAATCGATGCCGCGGGAATTGAAGCTCTTGTTCCCGAGAATGTTGAGCTCGAGCTGCACGAAGGCGGGCAACCAAGCCGCTGGTGGCTCTTGTCCGCCGAGTAGTTGACGATTAGACGGTGGATTTCACGCCTCGCGGAATTGGCGACGGCGCGCCGCTCGGTCATGAGCAGCTGATCGGCGCACCGATTCGCTGGCCTTCAGAGACGGCGCTCGCCGAGCGCCCTTCGTTCGGTGGCCGCAAAGCTAATGAGGGCGCTGAGCAGCTTGGGCTAACAAGCGTCGGGGCGCTCTTGGAGCACCTGCCTCGGGATCGGCGCGAGGCGCGAACCGTTGCCGCTCTCGTCGCCGGGGAGCAGGCGACCGTTGTGGTTGAGGTTCGTTCGATCAGCTCAAGGCCGGTCCGTCGCCGCGGCATGCGCCCGCTCGTCGAGGCACTTGTCTTCGACCAGACGGGGCCGCTTCAGGTGACGTTCTTCAACCAGCCTTGGCTCGTCAAGAAATACCCGCCGGGAACTCGGCTCGTCTTGCACGGAACATACGAGGCGCGAAATCGCTTCCGAGTCAGCTCGCACGCGCCTACGGCCGATGAGCTTGGCGCCGGCGATGAAGTCGCGCACTACCCGGCCGCCGAGGGTCTCTCGTCAACACAGATCCTTGCCGTCGTGCGCGAGCATCTTGCCGCTGCCAGGCTCGCGCCCGACCCGCTGCCCGGGCGACTGCGCGCCCGTCACCGCCTGCCTGACATGCCGTCGGCGCTACTTGCCGGTCACGCTGGTCAGTTGGAGCCGGCGCGCCAGCGCCTCGCGTTCGATGAACTGCTTTACGTGCAGCTCGACCTGCTCCGCCGCAGGGCTCGACGCGCGGAGGAGGTTGGTGCACCGGCGCTACCGAACGCCGATGACGCTGGCGGTTCTCGGCTTGTCAGCAATTGGATTGACGAACAGCTCCCATTTGAACTGACCGGAGATCAGCAGCGCGCCGTAGCAGTCGTGCTGGCCGATCTCGCGCGCGGCCATCCGATGCAGCGGCTGCTGATGGGGGAGGTCGGCTCGGGTAAGACTGTCGTCGCGCTGGCCGCGATGCTGCGCGCGGTCGAGCACGGCTACCAAGCCGCGCTGATGGCGCCGACCGAGACTCTTGCCAACCAACATTTCGCAACGCTTGAAAAGCTGATGCCTGGGCAGGCTGTTCCGATGGCTCTGCTGACCGGCTCGACGACGGCGGCGCGTAGGCGCGACGTGCTCGGCAAGCTCGCCTCCGGGCAGCTCGGCATCATCGTTGGCACCCACGCCTTGATCGAAGACGACGTGCAGTTCGATCGCCTTGCAATCGTAGTCGTTGATGAGCAACACCGCTTCGGTGTTAAACAGAGGACAGCCCTAGATGCCAAGGCCGACGGCGACGGAGCAGCAAACGCGCCCCACGTGCTCCACATGACGGCGACGCCGATCCCGCGCACGCTTGCACTGCTTGGCTACGGCGACCTCGACGTGACCGAACTGCGCGAGCTGCCTAAGGGTCGTGAGCCAATCGCTACCCACCTAGCGTCAGGCGATCGTGATCGCGCGCGGGCCTATGAGCGAATTCGTGAGGAACTGCGGGCAGGCAGGCAGGCTTACGTCGTCTGCCCGCTCGTTGAGGAGTCAGAGGCACTGGCGGCGCGCGCGGCCACGGCCGAGTACGAACGGCTCAGCAGCGATGAGTTTGAGGACTTCCGCGTAGCTCTTATCCACGGTCAAATGCCGTCGGCTAAGAAGGCCGAGGCAATGCGCAGCTTCTCCGCTGGCGAGGTTGACGTCCTAGTTGCGACGACTGTTATCGAGGTCGGGGTAGACGTCCCAAACGCGACGGTGATGCTGATTGAGAATGCTGAGCGCTACGGCCTCTCACAGCTACATCAGCTCAGAGGGCGCATCGGCCGCGGCGAACACGCTTCCGTCTGCATCTGTTTTGGACCTAAAGAGTCTGAACGGCTGGCCGCGTTCTCAACTTGGAACGACGGGTTTAAACTGGCCGAGGTAGATCTAAGGATTCGCGGCGAAGGTGAGCTGACCGGAACTCGCCAATCGGGGATGGCTGCGTTCCGCTTTGCGACGATGCCCGAGGACGGTGAGCTGCTCGAGCGAGCGCGGCTAAGTGCCCGCGAGATTCTCGAACTCGACCCTGAGCTGGCGTTGGCAGAGCATCGTCCGCTCCGCGAAGCGCTGGAGCGAGCGCGCGGTTCGCTTTTGGCGTTGGCGATCGCTGCCTGATGCGCGTCATCGCTGGCAGGCTCGGTGGCCGCAGGCTGCAAGCGCCGAGTAGTTCGGTGACGCGCCCAACTGGCGACCGCGTTCGCGAGTCGGTCTTCGCCACGCTCGGGGATATCAATGGGGCCGTCGTGCTTGATCTCTTTGCGGGCTCTGGTGCGATGGCGATTGAGGCGCTCTCGCGCGGTGCCTCTCGAGCGGTGCTAGTTGAGCGCGACCGTAACGCCGCGAAGGTGATCGAAGCGAACCTTGAAGCGCTCGAGCTGGCCGATCCTGAAGCCGTGCTTATTCGCGGCAATGCGCTCAGGGCGCTCGAGATCGCATCAAAATCGGGGGAGACGTACGATCTAGTCTTCTTAGACCCTCCATACCGCCAGCCTGCGATGCTCGGCGCCGACCCTGCGAAGCTGATTGGAACAATTCTCGCGCCAGCTGCGAGAGTGGTAACCGAAAGCGACCGGCGTCAGCCGCTTGAGATTGAACTTCCACTGATTGACGAACGCCGCTACGGCGACACCGTGATACGAATCCACCAACAATGACTAATCCCAAGAAGATCGCCGTCTGCCCCGGTTCCTACGACCCGATCACTCGAGGGCACGTTGATGTGGTTGCTCGTGCAGCTGAAATATTCGATGAGGTTGTCGTTGCTGTCGTGAACCACCCCGTCAGAAAAGGCTCAACGCTCTTCAGTCTCGAGGAGCGAATCGCGTTCATCGAGGATGCGACAGCAGCGCTGGACAACGTTCGCGCCGCTTCGTTTGACACGCTAATCGTCGACTTCGCTCGCGAGGTCGGCGCAAAGACAATCGTCAAGGGTCTACGCGCAATCTCTGACTTTGAATACGAAACCGAAATGAACCAGCTAAACCGCCAGCAGGCTCCCGATGTAGAGTCGCTCTACATGATGGCCAGCCCGCAATTCAGCTTCTTGAGCTCAAGTGGTATTAAGGAACTGGCGATCTTCGGTGGGAATATCGACGAACTCGTCACACCAAAAGTTGCAGCCCGACTGAAGGAAGAACTCGCTCGCTAGCGAAAGGCACCGTGCTATGGACGTTCTCGTACTAATCGACAAGCTTGATGATCTGATTCACAACGCCAAGCCGGTGCCGCTCACCGACCAGGTTCGCGTGGACAAAGAGGAGATCTACGACATCCTCGATCAGATGCGTGCCACGATCCCGGAAGAGATCAAGCAGGCCCGCTGGATCGTCAAAGAACGCCAAGAGATGCTTGCCGAAGCGAAGCGCGAAGCCGAGCGTGTGATCAAGGAAGGTCACGAGAAGCAGGCTCAGCTGATCGCCGGCGAAGCAGTAACGCGCGAGGCTGAGCGCGCCGCCGACGACATCATGGAAGAGGCGAAGGTCCGCGAGCGCGAGATCCGCCTCGGCGCAGAGGATTACGCTGACGAAATTCTTGGCACGCTCGAAACGAACCTTTCGAAGTTCATCTCCGCCGTGCAGCGTGGGCGTGATCGTCTCGCCGGTGCGGACGACGAAGCATCTGACGACCGCTGAGCTGAGCGCTAGTCGTCTTCGTCGGTTGCAGGGTTTGTCAGCGCGGCGATCTCGTCGAGTTGCTCGCGGACGGAGTTGGCAAGGTCGTCAACGGTCTCTGACGTCTTAAGAATCTGGTTGCTGGCTGCGGTAAGCGAGCTTTTGATCCCGGAAACCTTCTTCAGGAGATCGAGTGCTCGGCCGGCCGCTTGTCTCACTGCAACCGCGTCGATCTCTTCGCCTTCAGGGCTGGACATCAGAACGCGAGCCCGCGCGAGCAGGTAGCCGGTTTCAAGCACGAGAGTGGAGTCGGTCTCAGGGTTGAAGGTGACGACGATCTTGTTGCCGTGCAGCTCTTCAAGCGGATTGAACTTCGCCGGCGCATGCTCGTCGCTGGGGACGACCAGAACGGCATAACCGGCGCTCCGCTGCGAGCGAGCTTCGTCGAGCGTCGCGATCGCGTCGTTCCGGCTCAGCCGCGAATTCTTTGCTTCGAATGCAATCCGTCCGCGGGCCGGGCCGCCTTGGGCTTCGATCTCGACGACGACGTCGCCCTTCTTGCCGCCGCCTTCGGTCTTCTCGCCGACCGCCTCTGCGCTGTCGCCCCGGCCCTGCGCGATCGCCGCGATAGCTTCGGCGACCTGCTCTTCGTAGCTGCGACCCTTCGCGGTGCCGCGTGCTTCTGCCTCAGCGAGCTTTTCAGCCCCTTCGGCTTCGGCCTCTGAGCCGGCGATCGTCTTCTGCATCTCGGTGATCGTCCGGTTCATCTCAAGCAGCTGTTTGGCTTGGTTCTCCGAGGCCTGCTTGATGATCTCGGTCGTCAGCTTCTGGAACTGGTTCAGTGGGTTGCTCTCGTCATCGGCGGTGAATTGCTTTGTTAACGCCTCTCGGTGAGCCCGCAGCATCTCCTCGACCAGTGCTTTGACTTGGTTCTGAACGGCGCTGCTGGAGTTCTCTCCGAAGTGTTGATCGAGCAGCTTCGGCAGAAGACCGGCGTCGGCGTCGAAGGTCGCGTCAATCTGTGTCTTGAAGCCATCCGTGACCTTCTTCGCGCTCTCGCTGAACTGCTGTTCAACCTCGTGCGCTTGGCGTTCGAACTCAGCCTTGACGAAATCAGTGTCGGAGGCAGTCTGTTCACGTTGCAGAATCCGGGCGCCGATCTCGATCGCCTGGCTGACGAGCGCATCCAAACTTTCGCCAGCGGCCTCACGTTCGCGTGCGAGCGCGATCGTGGCCTCGTCATCGACGGTGAGCCCGTCGATGAGCAGCTGGTCGCCGAGCAGTCTTACCTGCTCGGCCGCGATTGGAGTGATTGGTTCCACTGACACTTCAGTTGCACCGTACGCGCCGCTTCTGACAGACCGCAAGTCGAGCTGCGCCGGTGAGTCGTGCGTTATCAGCTTCGATGTAGGATTAGTTTGATGCGGGAAAAGCTCGATGAAGCAGTCTTTGTACCGCGAACTTTTGCCCGCGCGGGGCTGATCAGGCCGACAAACCCGATTCGGCTGCTCAAGTGGTTCGGCGTCATGCGCCGCTGGGGAACCTCTATCGCCGGCGGTTACGCCGGCGCTGCCGTCCGGCAGCCTGACTCAATTTCGATCATCGAAGATGCTGGATCGCTTACCTACGCCGAAGTTGACCAGCGTGCCAATGCCGTTGCTCGCGGTTTCGCCGCCGCCGGGATAGGCCCTGGAGACGGGATCGCCGTCCTCTGCCGTAATCATCGCCACTTCGTCGAGGTGATAATCGCGGCCGATCGGATTGGCGCAAACCTAGTGCTTCTCAACACGATGTTCGCCGAGCCGCAGGTGAGTGAGGTTTGCGACCAAGAGAGCC
>CAIJLJ010000038.1 GCA_903821395.1 uncultured Solirubrobacterales bacterium
CCCGCCTACATCGCGCAGTCTTAACTGCCGGACGATCTCATCGGCGGCCTCAAGGTTGGTCTTCGTGATTGTGTCTTCGAGGCGTGCCTGTCGGCCGCGACCGACGTACGAGCCGGAGTTGACGTCGAACACGGTCAACGCTTCTCCATAATCAACCATCAGGTAGCCACCGCTCGGTAGATCTACACGCCTTGATGTGACGCCTTCGATTACCTCTTCGACGCCAGCCTGTTCAAAGAGCGGCGTTGACTCCTGCCACAGCTCAACCCGTTCGACGAGCTCTGGGGCGGTGCGCTCGAAGAATGAACGCAAGCGGTTGTACTGCCCCTCGTCATCGACGATTGCTCGCTCGAAGTCGACGCTGAAGATGTCGCGCACTACGCGAACCGAAAGGTCGGCCTCCTGGAATACGAGCGACGGCGCCGACTGACCTTCGGCGCGCTCGATTAGTACCTCGTGCAGCTTGAAGAGGTATGGCAGCTCGCGTTCGAAATCTTCCTTCGTCGCGCCGTGGGCGGCGGTGCGGAGAATCGCTCCGCCGCTCTTCAGGTCGAGATCTTTTAGTGCGCGCCTCAGTCGCGCGCGCTCCTTGTCCTCCAGCCGCTTGGAGATTCCAACTCCTTCGCCACTCGGCGTGTAGACCATGTATCGACCGGCGATCGCGAGCTCCATTGAGCAGCGCGCGCCCTTCGTCTTGAGTGGGTCTTTGACGATCTGCACTACGACCTCTTGACCCTTCTTGAGCAGCGAGCTGATCTTCTTACCACCCTCTTCGCCGCGGCCGCGACGGGGAGTCTCAACGCCCGGAAGCACGATCTCGTCGATGTGAAGGAAGGCGTTCTTCTCCAAGCCGATGTCGATGAATGCTGCTTCGAGTCCGTCGATCACATTGTCGACTTGACCCTTGTAAACGTTGCCAACGATCGACCTGTTGCCTCGTCGCTCGATGTAGAGCTCGGCTACGCGATATCCGGCCGAGGGGTTGGCTTTCTCCGACGGGCGCTGATCGCGCTCTGTCGCCGGCGTTCCTGCTTGTTCGAGCAGCGCGACCCTGGTTTCCCACGGATCGACGCTGACTAGTACTTGCTTTTTCATTGGGTTGCTCTTTTCATTGGAATTGGAGCACCCGTCCTTGCGACATCGCGGCCCTACGGCCTTGAGCGTAGATCGACTGCAGCAGACCGAAGGCAATCATCGTCGCGATTAGCGACGAGCCTCCGTAACTCATCAGCGGCAACGGAATTCCCGTGATTGGCATGATGCCGACGGTCATTCCGACGTTGACGAAAACCTGGAACATCAACATCACAACGATGCCTCCGGCCAATAACGCGCCGTAACGGTTTTTCGCCATCGTCAGTATTCGCAGAGCGCGCCAAATAACAAGCGCGTAAAGCGAGAGGACGAGTGCCGCCCCCGCGAAGCCCCACCGCTCGCCAACTACAGCGAAAATAAAGTCGGTGTGGTGTTCGGGGAGGAAGTTGTACTTAGTCTGAGTCGCGCCTGCTCCGCGTCCGGTTTTTTCGCCGGACCCGATCGCAATTCGCGACTGATTCTGCTGGTAACCCGCACTGCCCGATGTCTCGGACGGGTGAAGAAACGCCGTTAGGCGATTGGTTTGATAGCTGTGTAGAACGTTTATGCCAACGCTCGGCAGCACCGCGAGCGAAAGCACTACCGCTGCAAGAGCGAGAGCACCAAACGCCGCGAAGTGCTGCCACGGAACGCCTGCGATGAATAGGACAGCCAAAGTAATGGCGACAAAGACGAGAGCCGAACCGAGGTCCGGCTGAAGCATCACGAGCGCTGCCGGCGCGAAGCCGATGAGCAGCAGCCTGACGGTGGTTCGACCGTCGGCCATTCGGCGCGTCATGTCGATCGTGAACGCAGCTAGCGACACGATCAGCAGGATTTTGCCGAGCTCCGATGCTTGGAACGAGAAGAATGGAAGGTCTAGTGCGCGGCGGGAGCCACGGGCGACTGAACCAAAGACGATTACCGCCATGATCGAGGCGATCAGCAATCCGTAGAGGAAGTATCGAATCTCGCGCAGGCGTGAGTAGTCGCTGCGCCAGAGCGCTACCGCTATCGCCGATCCGACAACGAAGTAGATGATCTGACGGATCACGAAATAGCTTGGGCTACCGGGAATGTCGTTGGCGGTCGCTGCCGCAATCGTCAGCACGGAACAGAGCGCAAGGCCCGCAACGCCGAGCAACAAGACGAGGTCGAACGGCAGCTCGATACCCAGCGCCTTGTCAGCTTTCACATCCTCGCTGCGCTTGATCACTGTCGTCGCGCTCATCGCGTCCTCGAGCTTCCTGCCGAGCAGCTGTTCTGCTGCTTAAACCAGGTCGAAAGCATCGTGCAGACCGCTGGCGCAGCGGCCTCGGCGCCAAAGCCGCCGTCCTCGACCGTCGCGACGATCACGATCGGCGTGGTCGGGCTTGGAACATAGGCCGCGTACCAGGACTGATCCGGCCGTGGCGGGCGCTCAGCGGTACCTGTCTTTCCGTATACCGGGAACTTGGCTTGATCCCAGCCTCTGAAGACATCGGCCGAGGTACCGTCACCGAGCGTCGACTGATGGAGACCATCGAGGATCGACTGCTGGTAACTCGGGTTGATTGCGACGTGCCGTACAGGCGGGGCAGCGATCTGCTCGAGCTGCTGACCCGTCTGGCTCTCAATCGCCAGACCAAGGTGCGGCCGGAGGACAGTGCCACCGTTAGCGAGCGCAGAGTAGGCCACGGCCATCTGGAGCGGCGAAGCCTGAACATCGCCTTGACCGACCGCTAGCTGGATGTTGTCGCCGACCGACCAAGGGCGCT
Source organism: uncultured Solirubrobacterales bacterium (assembly GCA_903821395.1). Taxonomy (GTDB): domain Bacteria; phylum Actinomycetota; class Thermoleophilia; order Solirubrobacterales; family Solirubrobacteraceae; genus F1-60-MAGs163. The sequence continues at coordinate 2,832 of CAIJLJ010000038.1, forward strand.
TGTCCGAGTAGAGGCAAGTTGGTGGGCAATGCTTGCCCGTCTGCTTCTCCCACGCGACCTCTTTGGCGTTCTGGCGAGCGCGCCACTGGCGATCGGGGATCGTTCCGGCAGACTCGCCCGGAAGGTCGATTCCCGTCGGCCGGTTAAGGCCCAATCGCCGCGCCCAACTCTGGATCACCTGTCCCTGAAGCGGATTTGTGTCGCGCCCAAGCGTGTAGAAGAACACGTCGGACGAGACCTGCAGGGCGCGCACGAGGCTGAGCGGGCCATTTGCTGCGTGCCCAGCGTTGAAGAACTTCTGAGTGCCGACGGTCAACACGCCAGGGTCGTCGATCGTTGTGTTGGCGGTGATGGTTCCGCTGTCGAGCGCGGCCAGCGCGGTGATCGGCTTGAAGATCGAACCGGTTGGGTAGCCACCGCTGATCGCCCTATTGAAAAGTGGCGCGCCAGCGGCGGCTCCAAACCGTCGCTCGTACTCAGCTTGAGTGGCGATTGGCTTCGCTCGTTCACTCGGGTCATAGGTTGGGGCCGAACCGAGCGCGAGGATCCGTCCATTACGCGGATCGATCGCAACGAACGCTCCGGCAGTACCGCTCCCGCCTCCGATCGCGGCCGCCAAAGCTGCTTCGCCGCTGCGCTGCAGGTTTGCATCGAGCGAGGTGCGGACCGTGTCGCCCGCAATCGTCTCACGCGAGATCCGTTGCCCTTTTGGACGCCCTGCAGCGTCCACCGTGATGCTGCGTGCACCGTCGGTGCCTCGCAGGTAGCGATCGTATGAGCGCTCTAGTCCTTCTTGCCCGACGATTGCCCCCGAGACAACGCCGCGGAATGCTGAGCTGCGCAGCTGCGCAGGGCTCACCTGGCCCACTGCTCCTAAAAGCTGCGCTGCTCCAACCCCGCCCGGGTATCGCCGCACGAAGACCTGGTCAACACTGACGCCAGGGAAGTCGCCAGGGCGTTCAAGGATGTAATTGCGAACCTCGGCCGGGACGTCGACCTGAACCCGGACATTGGCGTAGGGGAGCTGGGCCAACTGTTCGGTCACGCGCTCGTTGATCGTCTTAGTTGAAATTCCGAGCACGCTGGCGAGCTTCGCGTAGCGCTGTGCCAGCTGAGCGTTGGCCGGGGCCGGAACGGCCGGCCGCGGGCCACGCTTAGCGCGTGGGGTGCGCACCCAAGTCGTCATCTCTTGGCCCCATGTCGCGGCCGCCGTGCGCGTTGCGACCGGAAGCTGCTCGGGATCGAGCTGCATTACCGAAGCTGGCCGGTTCTCTACCAGCGTGTTGCCATTTCGGTCGAGCACGGCGCCGCGCGGCGCGGCCACGGCAACGACCCGGACGTGGTTATTGGCGGCTTCCACAACCGCCTGGTCTCCTGTAAGGACCTGCAGGAACCAGAGCCGGAAGAAGATGATCGCGAAGAGCAGCAAGGCGATGCCGCCGAGCACCGCTACCCGCATAGCCAGCTGCGGAGTGAGCGGAGACTCTCCGATGCTGCGCAGCGGTGTCTTGTCGAGCGGATCGATCATGATCTCGAAAGTGGCGAGAGACCGCCGGTCGTGTAGGCGCGCCGCCGGCGCCTACGTGGGTCTTCTGGGAGGGCCGCGATCAAGCAGCGTCGGACGACCAAGAAGACCGGGATCGCGATTGCGGCGTTGACAGCAACTGTCCCGAGCAGATCCCAAAGCAAAGCCCAGCCGAACGGCACGGGCTGACCGAGCAAGAATGTCAGCACTAGGAAGCCTGCCTGCGCCGCCGCGGTCGCGGCCGCACCGACGAGCAGCGGCACAATCGCTCCTTGCGGGTCACGCAGCTCGCGCAGGCGGCCGGCCGCGAAGCCAATCGCCAACAGAATAAGTGACGCCACACCGACCGTTTCAACCAAAGCAAGATCCAACAGCATTCCGATCGCGAAGCCGAAGATTGCGCCGGGTAGTGAGCCGAGGATCAGACCGACCGATGCAGCGACGAGCGGCACGAGGTCGGCGTTGAGGCCGAAAATCTTGACCTGCGAGACCGCTGCGATTTGGAAGACGACCGTCACAACGCAAATCAACCCGAGGCGCCAAGAGAGACTTCGGTAGTCGAGATTCATGGCCGATTCCCGTTGATCGCGGCGGTAAGCACTTGGACGATCTCGAGCTTTTGCAGATCCGCGTAGCTGTGGAGGTAGATCTTTTGCGCGTCGGTGCCCGGGTCGTCAACGCGGGTCACGGCTCCGATTGGAATGCCCGGCGGGTATAGCGACTGAAGCCCTGCCGAGTTGGCGAGCGTGCCAGCGGTGACCACAGCAGCACCGGGATCGACGCGGTAACGCCTCGCGATGAACTTAAGCCTCAGATCACCCGGCCCCCCTGCCCCGGTCTGCACTATCCCTTCTGCCCCACCTGCGCTGATCCGCGCTGGCACGGCCATCTCACCGTCGCTGATCAATGTGACGATTGCGGCATGGCCCGTAACAGTTGTGACCTGGCCGACAAGCCCGTCGCTATTGATCACCGGGTTACCGGCCCTGATCCCAGTGTCGCTGCCTTGGTCGATTGTCACCGTCGCGTACCAGACCGTCGGCGACTGTCCGATCACGCGTGCAGTCACAGGCTTAGCTGCGGCGAGCCCCCCGGCATTATCGAAGTTAAGTAGCCCCTGGAGCTGGGCGTTTACGCGCAGCGCGTCACTGGCTGCGATCGAGCGGGCGCGCAGATTCTGGTTCGAGCGCTCAAGCTCGCCTAGGCGGCCCTTAGCGTCGATGGTGTCGCCGACCCAGCCGACGAGGTCGCGAGCCGGTTTGAGGACCGTAGAAGCGCCCTCCTGAATCGGGACAAAGACGCTGAAGACGCCGCGCTGAAAGCCGTGCAAAGCACCGTCCGACGACTCGCCGAAGTAGGCGGTTAGGAGCAGCAGCGAGCAGGCGACCAGGGCCGCTAGCGTTAACCGCCGCCGACGAATAGTCCGGTCGTACATTCCAGAATGATGGTTAGGCGAGGCATGGGAGTTCGTCGAAGCTGCAGCGCTTAGCGCCGGCGACGTTTCCTCGCGGAGCGGTTAGTTTTGTGAATCACTTCAAACTCTTCCAGCGACCGGCCGGACCCAACGGCAACACAGGTCAGTGGTGATTCTGCAAGGTGAGCCGGCATGTGGGTCTCACTGCGTAGCCGCTCATCGAGGCCGCGCAGCAGCGCGCCTCCGCCCGCCAACATGATTCCTCGATCCATAATGTCGGACGAGAGCTCAGGCGGCGTGCTATCCAGTGTTTCCTTGATCGACGCGATGATCTGAGCCAACGGCTCCTCAATCGCGCCTCGAACCTCTTCACTAGTTAGCGCAATCGTCTTCGGCAGTCCGCTCACTAGATCGCGGCCACGAATCTCCGCTTGAAACTCCTCGGCCATCGGAAATGCTGAGCCAATCTCCAACTTGAGCTCCTCGGCGGTCTGCTGCCCGATCAAGAGCTTGTACTCGCGTTTCGCGTAGTTGATGATCGCTTCGTCGAGTTCATCTCCACCAATTCTAATTGAGCGTGAGACGACAATCCCTCCGAGCGAGATAACGGCGACCTCGCTGGTGCCGCCACCGATGTCGACGATCATCGAACCGGTTGGCTCGCCGATCGGCAAACCGGCACCAATCGCCGCCGCCATTGGCTCCTCAATCAGGTAAGCCTGACGGGCCCCAGCGGAGAGGCAAGCCTCCTCAACGGCGCGCTTCTCGACACCTGTAACGCCCGACGGAACACAGACCACTACGCGCGGATGGGCCCAGCGTCCCTGGTGGACCTTCTGAATGAAGTGCCGAAGCATCGCTTCGGTTACGTCGAAGTCGGCAATCACGCCGTCCTTCAACGGACGGATTGCCTGAATCGTCCCGGGTGTCCGACCGAGCATTCGCTTCGCTTCGACCCCGACTGCGTGCACTTCGCCGCTTCGGGCATCGATCGCAACAACGCTCGGTTCGGAGAGCACAATGCCGCGCCCGCGGACATATACGAGTGTGTTGGCCGTGCCGAGATCGACGGCCATGTCGCGGCCGCCCATTCCGGTCAAGTAGCTAAGGACGCCCATGGACAGAAAAACGTGGGCGGAAAGCGATTCCTGAAGGGAATAACCGACGGTCCACGTGTTTAATCAGTGTAGCGATCGGGGGCCACGCTTCCAGCGGGCAAGAGTCCTTGCACAAGGCCGCCCAAAGCGACGATTGAGAGCCCTACGACATTGAGCCGATCGGCACCAATCTCTGCCACCATCTCATCGCCGGAGAGCTGAATCGCATAGCCGCCCGCGCGGTCTTGCCATTCGCCACGCGCAACCTGCGATGAAATTTCGTCCGTGCTCAGATTGCGAAACGCCACCTCGGTGCAGACAAGCGTTTCGCGGGCCACCCCGTCGACGTCGATCACGACGATCGCCCCGATCACTTGATGCGCAGCACTTGAGAGCTCGGTTAGGTACTGACCGGCCTGAGCGGCATCGCGCGGTTTGCCGTAGACCGTGCCGCCTAGCGCGACGACAGTGTCGGCAGCGAGCACTACACAGAAGTCCCGCTCAGCTTCGCTAAGCGCGGCTCGACCCGCCTCCGCCTTCGCCCGGGCATTGCTGAGCGCGACCAGATCGGGGTCCCCGACCGAAAGCTCATCTACGTGGGTTGGTCGGGCCTCAAACTCAACCCCGAAGTCGCGGAGGATCTGCTGGCGCTGCGGCGATGCCGACGCCAGAACGAGCCGACGGTCGGGACTCCAAGCCAGCGGCGCGAGCTGCTCAGCCAAGTTCGGGGAAGAAGAGTGCTGCCTCGCGCGCCGCAGACTCATCAGAGTCTGAGCCGTGGACCATGTTGCGACCTACCTCTAGCGCATAATCGGCTCGGATTGAGCCCATCGTCGCTTCGATCGGGTCTGTCGCGCCTATCACTTGGCGCGCGGCAACAACAGCGTGGTCGCCTTCGAGGATCATTGCGACCAGCGGACCGCTGGTGATGAAGTCAACTAGCTCACCGAAGAATGGTCGCTCGGCGTGCTCGGCATAGTGGGCCTCTGCCAATTCTCGGCTGGCCGTCATCATCTTGAGCGCGGCCAGTTGGAGGCCCTTCCTCTCGAAGCGGGCGATAATTTCACCGCTGAGATTACGAGCGAATGCGTCAGGCTTTACGAGGATCAAGGTCCGTTCCATCGGGTTCTCTGCTTTCGGTTGGTTAGCGTCGCTCTTCGAGGTCGTCGACCGGCGGCGCCTCAGCGTGCTCAGCAGTGACGGTATCGGGATTCTCGCTGGCGTAGTCGAACGCTTCTACTTCGTCGGTGTCAAAAGGCTCGTTGAATTCGGCCGGTTCTACCTCGGCAGACTCCCGCTCCCGTTGCCCTGGGAGGCGCGGCTTGGTGGCCGGCGTGACCCCTTCGATCTCAGACTCGCAGTAAGGACAAAGAAGCCAATCCGGGTCGAGCGGCTTACCGCAACCGACGCATGCGTCACGTAGCTTACGCATGCAGTGTGGGCAGCGGAGGAATTGACCGCCAACGACCTCCTCGCAGTGCGGGCAGGCCTGATAATCGGTGGACGCGAGGCGCGCTACCGCGGCCTCCATCTCGAGCTCGCGCTCAATTCGATCCTCGATGTACTCAGGCGGGCGCACAATCACATATACGACGGTTCCAACCAGTGGGAAGATCAACGCCGCGATCGTCGCTGAGCGAATCAGCAGCTTGTCCTCGAGGCGGCGCCGAGCGTCAGTGAACGTGTACCAGACGAGCGCCAGCCAGATAACGATTGCGGCTAGCACGATCAGCTGCGCGATCATGTTGAAGACGCCGTCGAGGCCGAATATTGCGAGTGGAAGAGTCATCGGTGGAGTCCAAGCGTAGAGCACTGTTCGCCGTCGGCTGGACAAAGCCTTCTAAGCGACTTGCAGAGCGCCACTGACGCCCGTGCCCTAGAGGAAAGCTTTACCGAGCAGGTAGCCAACGCCGAAAAATACGAGTATCACGGCGGCCACCAAGACGGCAACCGTCACAACCATCACGATGACCGAAGGGCCGTCCTCGTTCACAGCGTCGAACCCCCTTTCGCATCGGCGGAGCGCTTAAGGTCTGCGATCAGGTAGAGGGAACCCGCCGCGTAAACGAGTCCGCCGGCGCCAGCGGCTGCGCGGGCGTCGCGGAGCGCGTCGTGTGGCGAGTCGACAACCAAACTCGGCGGGCCGCCAAGCCGCTCGTTGGTGGCAGCAAGCTCGGCAGGGTCGAGTGCGCGCGGATGCGTGGCGCGCGTGAAAATCAGCTGATCTGAACAAGGCCCAAGCGTGCTCAACATCGCTTCAGCGTCCTTGTCGTCGAGGACGGAAAGGCAACCGATGAGCTTTCCGCTGAGATTCTCGCGCTCCAACGAGGCACGTAGAGCCGATGCGCCGTCGACGTTATGAGCGCCGTCGAGAATTGTCTTTGGCTCACTTGCGCAGATTTCATAGCGTCCTGGTATCCGGATTTCAGCTGCCGCCCGCTCGGTAGCGCGCGCGTCAAGGGCGCCGAGGAGCGCATGTGCAGCGGCGGCCGCAAGCGCGAAATTACTTCGTTGAAACTCACCTTGAGCGGCGAGTAACTTTGGCGCGTCGCGCCCGGCGACAACGAGGCGGGCAGACTCTTCCGCGCAGCGCACCAGCGCAACGTCAAGCGCAGCCGGGTCAAGATCGGCGGTAACGACGAGGGTCCCGCCGGGCTTTACAACGGCAAGCTTTTCGGTAGCGATCAGTTCGACCGTGTCGCCCAGCAGCGCGGTGTGCTCGAGCGCCACTCCTGTGCAGACCTGAACCGACGAATCGATCACGTTGGTCGCGTCGAGCCGCCCTCCGAGCCCGGCTTCGATTACAGCGGCGTCGACCCCAGCGCCCTTGAACACCACGAAGGCGATCGCTGTTAGCGCCTCAAACTGCGTGATTGGGCCGGAGCTGGGCTGCTCACGCTCGATCTCGGTGGCAGCCTCTGAGACTGCCTGGGCGGCAGAGCCGAACTGCTGCGGATCGCACGGCACTCCGTTGATCAAGATCCGCTCGGTGAACGAAACGAAATGCGGCGAGAGGTACGCACCGACCTTCAGCCCGTGCGCAGCAACGATCGCGGCGGTCATTCGAGTCACCGACGACTTTCCATTTGATCCGACCACATGAACGAGCCGCGGAAGCTGCTGCGGGCCGCCAAGCGACTCGAGCAGCCGCTTAATCCGGTCCAGCCCGAAGTCGATCCCAAAGAGCTCTAACGAGAGCAGCCAGCTCTCTGCCGTCGGCTCATCCCACGCAGCTTCGCTCTCGGTCTGGGAGCGCATCTCGTGCCCTTCTCAGCCGCCGAGCGCGGCCAGCTCTTCGCGAAGTCGCTCGAGCTTCGCCTGCTCGCCGGCGACCAGCTCGGCCGGCGCTTTAGCGACAAAAGCATCGTTTGAGAGCTTGGTTTCAGCGCGCTCGATCTCACCTTCAAGCGAGGCGCGGCGCTGAGCCCGCTCGCGCTGCTGGGCCTCAACGTCGATCGCGTCGCCAGCACTGATTTCGATCGTTCCTCCGGGTACAACGATGCTGTCGGTGACATCCCCGTCGAACGCGCCGAGATCGAGTCGCGCCAGACGCGCAATCAGAGCGCCATCAGCGTCCAGCGCGGCTGACTCGATCTTCGCTCCTAGCTGCGCCCCAGGTTTCACGTTGGCGCCGCTGCGCCAGGAACGAAGTGCGGTAACGGCAGCGATCAGGTCGCTGACGCGCTGCTCAGCCGCAGTGTCGATTAGCCCTTCGCCTGCGGCCGGGAACGGCGAACCGATTAGTAGCCCTTCGGCCCCGGGCACCGCCTCCCATAGCTGCTCAGTCACGAACGGGATGAACGGATGAGCGAGCGCCAGTGTTGAGCGCAGCACGTAACAGACAGTTGCGGAGAGCGCTTCGTCGAACTCGCGTCCCTTGATCAGCTCGAGGTACCAGTCGCAAAGCTCGCCGTAAACAAAGTCGTAGAGGCCGAATGCGGCCTTCGAGAATTCGAACTGTTCGATCTGCTCAGTCGTTTCGGCAACAACCCGCTGCAGGCGCGAGACAATCCAACGATCCTCAACCGGAGCATCGGCGCCAACGAACGGCTCCAAACCAACATCGTCGCCAACGTTCAAAAGCACAAAGCGCGAAGCGTTGAAGAGCTTGTTGGCGAGCGCCTGCCCTTGCTCGACGCGCTCACGTGAGTAGCGCACGTCCTGCGTCGAGGACATCGCCAGCAGGCCGAAGCGCACAGCATCGGCGCCGTGCTCGTCAATCTCTGTGATCGGGTCGATGCCGGTGCCGAGCGACTTGCTCATCCGCCGCCCGTCAGGAGCTTGGATCACGGAGTGAACGTAGACGTCACTGAACGGAACATCGCCCGTGAAGCGCAGCCCCATCATCACCATTCGCGCGACCCAGAGGAAGAGAATGTCGCGCGCCGTCGAGAGCACGTCTGTCGGGTAAAAAGCCTTGTATTCAGGCGTTTCATCGGGCCAACCGAGCGTCGCGAAGGGCCACAGCGCGGAGCTGAACCAGGTATCGAGCACATCCTCCTCGCGAACCCAGCTGTCGCCTGCCGGCTCCTCCATTCCGACGTACGTCTCGTCGCCGCGGTACCAGACCGGCAGCCGGTGGCCCCACCAGAGCTGGCGCGAGATGCACCAGGGGCGGATCTCCTCGAGCCAATCGGTGTACCGCTTCGACTGGCTCGGTGGATGGATCTTGACCCGCCCATCCTTGACGGCCTCGATCGCCGGCGGCGCAAGCTCGTCCATCTTCATGAACCACTGCAGCGAGATCAACGGCTCGATCCGCTCACCTGAACGGTGAGAGAACGGCACTGCGTGTTCGTAAGGCTCTTCGCCGCGCAGCAGCCCTTGGTCGCGCAGCGCAGCGACGACGGCAACTTGTGCCTCGGATGCCTTCATTCCGACGAACTCACCGGCCAGCTCTGTCATCGCACCGTCTTCGCCGATCACGATGATCTCCTCGAGCCCGTGGCGGCGGCCGATCTCAAAGTCGTTCGGGTCGTGCGCCGGAGTGATCTTCAGCGCGCCGGTACCGAAGTCGGTCTTAACGTAATCGTCGCCGATGATCTCGAGTTCGCGGTCTGTCAAAGGCAACTTGACGCGCTGGCCGATCAGGTGTTTGAAGCGCTCGTCTGACGGGTTCACAGCGACAGCGCTGTCGCCGAGCATCGTCTCGGGCCGCACCGTTGCCACTACGACCTCTCCGCTGCCGTCAGCCAGCGGGTAGGCGATCTCACACAGCGTGTCGGTTACCTCCCGCTCCTCAACCTCGAGGTCAGAGATCGCCGACTGGCTACCGGGGTCCCAGTTGACGAGGTACTGATCGCGGTAGATCGCCCCGTCCTCGTAGAGGTCGCAGAAGACCTGACGCACGGCGCGCTCGTAACCCTCGTCGAGCGTGAAGCGCTCGCGCTCGTAGTCGCAGGATGCGCCGAGCCGGCCGAACTGCTCGATGATCGTGCCACCAAACTGCTCGCGCCACTCCCAAACGCGCTCGACAAAAGCCTCGCGGCCGAGCTGCTCGCGTGAGCTGCCTTCTTCAATCAGCTTCTTCTCAACTTGCGTTTGTGTGGCGATCCCGGCGTGGTCTGTGCCGAGAATCCACTCCGTGTTTTGGCCGCGCATGCGGTGGAAGCGGATCAGCGTGTCTTGGATCGAGCCGTTGAGCGCGTGGCCCATGTGCAGCGCGCCGGTTACGTTGGGCGGGGGGATCGCGATCGAATAGTTCTCGGCGGCGGTTCCTTCAGCCTTGCCGTGGAAGAGCCCGGAGGCCAGCCAGCGCTGCATCATCTGCGGCTCGGCCTCAGCCGGCTCGAAGCGCGTCTTATCACCAAAGTCAGCCACGGCGGCTGAGTCTACGACGCGCGCGCCGCCAAGCGAGCGCTCAGCGCTTCTTGCGGCCGCCGCGAAGCCCCGGAACGGGGATCGGAGCGAGATCGGCCATCAAGCCGCGGTGATCGATCTTGCGCGCCACTTCGATCAGATGCTCACGCTGGGTGGCTGTCATTCGGTTGGGCAGGCCGCGCGACTCGGCGAGCGCTTTGAGCGCTTTCGAACGGTCTTTTGGATCGAGGCGGCGCCAATGGTCGTTGACCACCATCGTCGCTTGCATCGCGGCCAACCAGGGAATCGATTTTAGCTTCGGCTTCATCGCTCTAGCTGGCCTCGGGGAGCTGTTGATCTTCAGCGCGGCCGTCGTCGACCGATTCGGTCACAAGCGTTGGCGGGAAGCCGTTCTCTACCGACTCGCGCGTTACAACGCACTTCTTCACGTCGCCGCGTGAAGGCAGCTCGAACTGAACTTCGAGCAGCACCTCTTCGATGATCGAACGGAGGCCGCGCGCACCGGTCTCGCGCTCAAGCGCCTTGTCGGCAACGGAGTCGAGCGCGTCGTCGGCGAAGACCAGCTCGATACCGTCGAAGGCGAAGAAGGTCTGGAATTGCTTCGTCAGCGCATTGCGCGGCTCGGTCAGGATTGAGATCAGGTCGGCACGCGTCAACTGGTGAACGGCGCTGGTGACCGGGAGGCGGCCGATGAACTCTGGAATCAGGCCGTAGTTGACGAGATCCTCGGGCAGACACTGCGCAAAGATCTTGCCCGGGTCGTGTTCGCTGCGAGCCGAAATCGCGGCACCGAAGCCGATCCCCTTGTGGCCTACGCGCTTCTCGATCACCTTGTCGAGGTTGGCGAAGGCACCGCCGCAGATGAAAAGGATGTTGGTCGTGTCGATCGTCAGGAACTCTTGGTGCGGGTGCTTGCGCCCACCCTGCGGCGGCACGCTCGCAGTCGTCCCTTCGAGGATTTTCAACAGCGCCTGCTGCACTCCCTCGCCAGAGACGTCGCGGGTAATTGAAGGGCTCTCCGACTTGCGCGCGACCTTGTCTACCTCGTCGATGTAGATGATCCCGGTCTCGGCCTTCTTGACGTCGTAGTCGGCTGCCTGAATCAACTTCAGCAGGATGTTTTCAACGTCCTCACCGACGTAGCCGGCCTCAGTCAGCGCCGTCGCATCAGCAATCGCAAATGGCACGTAGAGAAGCTTGGCGAGCGTCTGCGCCAGCAGCGTCTTGCCGCAGCCGGTCGGGCCGAGAAGCAGGATGTTCGACTTCTGCAGCTCGATTTCGTTGTCGTCGCCCTGCGACATCTGGATTCGCTTGTAGTGGTTGTAGACGGCGACCGACAGCGTCCTCTTAGCCTCGTCTTGACCGATTACATACTCGTCGAGAAAGTCGTAAATCTCCTTCGGACGGGGAAGGTTTTCGACGTCAAACGAAGTTGGAACTGAGAGCTCTTCATCAATGATCTCGTTACAAAGATCGATGCACTCGTCGCAGATGTAGACGCCGGGACCGGCGATCAGCTTCTTGACCTGCCGCTGCGACTTGCCGCAGAAACTGCACAGCAGCTGCTCGCTTGAATCGGTTGGACGCGCCATTGTTTCCCCTTCGTCTAAACGCAGGCGCCGCCCAGCTAATGCTTGGCGATCACCTTGTCAATTATCCCGTACTCGGCGGCCTCTTCGGCCGACATGAAGTAGTCACGTTCGGTGTCGCCGCGGACCTTGTCGTACTCCTGGCCGGTGTGCTCGGCGAGGATGTGATCGAGCCGCTGACGGACGTCGATGATCTCTTTGGCGTGGATCTCAATGTCGGTCGCCTGACCTTCAAAGCCGGAGCTGACCTGGTGGATCAGGATCTTTGCGTTGGGCAGAGCCATGCGCTTGCCTGGTGCTCCGCCAGCCAGCAGCAGCGCGCCCATCGACATCGCGATACCCACACAAATCGTTGAAACGTCAGGCTTGACGAACTGCATCGTGTCGTAAATCGCGAGGCCTGAATAGACCGAGCCACCCGGCGAGTTGATGTAGATCGAGATGTCCTTGTCTGGATCCTGCGACTCAAGGTGCAGGAGCTGCGCGACAACGAGGTTGGCGATCTGGTCGTCAACTTGGCTGCCGAGGAAGATGATTCGCTCGTTTAGAAGGCGCGAGTAGATGTCAAACGAACGTTCTCCGCGTGAGGTCTGCTCAACAACCATTGGGACTAGGGGGCTCATGTTCCTCGCTTTGTTTCGGTCGGCTGGGTTGATTCCTCCCACGTGCAACTTTGCTCGCAGATGGAGCAGTCAACACTAGCAACGGGGAGACGCTGAAACGGAGCTTCAGGAAGGGCTGGTAGGCACTGCGCTCTCGACGATTAGGTCGAGCGCTTGGCGCTGCGAGAGCTCTTCGATCAGGTCGTCAAGACGGTTGGCCTTCTCAAGCCGTTCTCGCAGCTTCTCCGGCGTGGTCTGCTCCTGCGCGGCCGAGGCCTGCAGCGCGGTGAGGATGTCTCCATCGCCTGGCTGAATGTCCTCTGCCTCGACGATCGCCACCAGCGCTGCCTCGTGGCGCAAGCTCTTCTGCGCAGCCTCAGCGCTCTCACCGAGCATCTCTTCTTCGGTGCGGCCCGAGATCTGGAAATACATCTCGCGGCTGATGCCCTGGTGTGAGAGCTGGTGGAGCATGCGGTCGAGCAGCTCGCTGGCGCGCGCGTCAACGAGCGGCTGGGGCAGATTGATCTTGGCGTTGTCTGCGACGGCGTCGAGCACCGCTTCGCGGAATTCTTCCTCAGCTTTGTCACCATCGGCCGCGAGCATCTGAGTCGCGAGATCCTCGCGCAGCTCGGCAATCGTCTCGAGTCCAGCGGCCTCGTTGGCGAACTCGTCGTTTAGCTCGGGGAGAATCCGGCGGCGGATCTCGGTCGCCGTGACGGCAAACTCTGCATCCTTGCCGGCCAGCTCCTCTGCTTGGTAGTCCTCAGGGAAGGCGAGCTTGACGGTCCGCTCGTCGCCGGCCTTTATGCCCTCGAGCTGCTCCTCGAAGCCTGGAATCAGACGCCCGGAGCCGAGCTCAATCAGCTGGTCGGTTCCCTCGCCACCCTCGAAGACCTCTCCATCTATGGAACCGACGTAGTTCATCACAACAAAGTCACCGGTCGCGGCGGCTTCTTCGACTGTTTCAAGGCTTGCCATCCTGCCGCGCAGCTCTTCGATCTGGGCGTCGATCGCTTCCGGCTCGGCAACCGCTTCGCGGCGCTCAACCTTCAGTCCCTTGTACTTGCCAAGCTTGGCGACAGGACGCACCCCGACCTCAAAGCTGAACTTCAAATCCTCACCGGCCGGCGGCAATTCGCCGAGTTCAACCTCGGGCTGGCCGACGATTGCGAGGCGGGCGCCATCAACGGCTTCTGTGTACCAGTGACCAAGCGAGCCGCGGATTGTCTCGTCAACGACCGCGTCACGGCCGATCCGCTGGATTACGACCTCGGCCGGAATCTTGCCTTTGCGAAAACCGGCCATCTTCATCTCTTTGCCCATCGAACGGGCGGTTTGAGCGATCCGGCGATCGAGCTCTTCGAGCGGTACCTGAACCTCCACGCGGACGCGCGAATCAGGCAGCTCTTTGACGTTGGCAGTGACTGTGCTCATCGGCGGCACGATAGCGTCAGGGCGTGGCCAACGACCGCCAGCCCCTACCGCGCAGGATCGAAACCTGGGTCGTAACCGGCCCCGTCGGCCATCTGCTCTCCGCCGCCGGCGACTGGGCCGTATTGCTTACGACTTTGGCGCGCGATCGGATCAGCCGCGGCAACTGACGTTGTCCGAATAATCCGCCGGACGAGTGGTTTACCTTTTCGCCCATGAAAAGACTCCGGGTCTCAACGCTATTTCTCGGCATTGCCGCTGCCGCCGCCATCGCCGGATGCGGTTCCAGCTCGACCGACACGACGACCGCCTCAAGCGCCGCGTTTAAGAGTCAGGCTTCGGCGATCTGCACCGCCGCGTTCAACAAGGTCAACGCCCAAAAGCTGCCGACAACCAATGCCGCCGTCGTTAAGGTCCAGCTCGATTCGGCCGCTTTCTTCAACGCAGCACTCGCAAGGCTCAGCCAGCTTCAGCCGAGCGGCGATGCACAAGGCAGGTACCAAACATGGCTAACAACCTTCAAGCAGGTGCCTGCGGTCAACTCCGAGGCGGCGACAGTCGCGAAAGCTCATGGCGTGTTGAGCAGCCAGTTCCTAGCGCTTGCGCCTAAGTTCCGTGAGGCGGTCGCGAAAGCCAATTCGGCCGCCGTTGCCGCCGGCATACCGGACTGCGCCCTGAAGAAGGGCTAATCGCAGCGGAAGGTGAGTGACGGGACTCGAACCCGCGACCGCCTGGACCACAACCAGGAGCTCTACCAACTGAGCTACACCCACCGCGCAGGGCGCAGTGTACGGCTTAGTGCGCCCGCGAGAGCGGCCGCTTCGCGATGCCCCCGCCAGGACTCGAACCTGGGACCTGCCGGGTAGAAGCCGGCCGCTCTAATCCAACTGAGCTACGGGGGCCTGATCGGCTAGCCGCCAATCTAGTCGCCAACCGTACAGCGCCGACGCGTCGACGACCGGTTCAAATCGGGGCGAGAGGATTCGAACCTCCGACCCCCTGCTCCCAAAGCAGGTGCGCTACCAGGCTGCGCCACGCCCCGATGAGTTCCAGATGGTAGGGCTGTTTGAGGCCAGCATGTTCTAGCGTGCCGGTATGGCCGACGTCCGCCCACTCAATTCGCTCCGCTACGACCTCGATCGAGTCGGTGGATTCGACGCGGTTCTATCGCCGCCCTACGACGTGATCGACCCGGCCCAGCGGGCCGAGCTGGCTGCGCGCTCCCCGTTCAATGTCGTTGGCATCGACCTGCCTGAGCCGGCGACCACTGGCGGCGATCCTTACGAGAACGCAGCAACGCTACTGGCCGAGTGGCAGCAAGCTGGCGCGTTGGTGCGAGACGACGAACCATCGTTCTGGATCCTGACTCAGGACTACCTCGCGCCCGACGGTGGTCGCCGCACGCGCTCGGGTTTCCTTGCCGCAGTCAAGATCGAGGAATACGGGGCCGGCAAGATTCGCCCCCATGAGCGCACGCACCCTGGCCCAAAGGAGGACCGTCTCCGTCTGACGCGTGCAACCAAGACCAACCTGTCGCCGATCTTTGCGCTCTACTCCGATTCGACCGGCGCCGCCCGCGCGACGATCGCCGCCCAGACAGAGGGCGAGCCGCACGGAGAGCAGACCGACGACGACGGAACCGTCAACCGCCTCTGGAGAGTCAACGACCTTGACGCCCAAGCCGCGCTTAGCGAGGCGCTTGACCCTGCCGAGCTACTGATCGCCGACGGCCACCACCGCTACGAGACGGCTCGCATCTACGCCGACGAGATCGGTGGCGATGGCCCCCACCGTTTCGTATTGATGGACCTCGTCGCGCTGGAAGACCCGGGCCTCAGCGTCTTCCCAACCCACCGCCTCATCAGCGGCCTAGCCGATGACCCGGTGCGCGCTAACGCTCTGCGCGAAACAGTTGAGAAGTGCTTTGAGGTGACCGCATTGGAATCGACCGAGGAGCTGCCACCGAACGGCCTTTCAGCCGACGGCAGGCTTCAGTTCGGCTACCTCGATTCGCGCCACAAGCGGCCGCTGAGACTCGTGCTGCGCGACCAGGCGATCGCCGACGAAGCGCTCGCCGACTTCCCCGCCCCGTACCGCAAGCTCGACGCCGCCGTGCTCGAAGCATTGATTCTGAAGGGGCCGCTAGGCCTGAGCGAGGACGACATTTCCCACTTCAATGGTCTTGGTTACTCGCGCAGCGACGAGGAAGCTCTGGCGCTACTGGAAAACGGTGAATACGACGCAGCTTTCTTCCTCTCCGGCGCACCGATCGAGCAAATCCAAGAGATAGCCGGAGCCGGTGTCAACATGCCACCGAAGTCGACGTTCTTCACGCCGAAGGTGCCAACCGGGTTGGTCTTCAATCCGCTGTCCTAGTCTTCTTAGTAATGAAAGCAATCGCCACCCGCAAAGAAGGGCACCAGCACAGCATCACGATCCGTGATCATGAGCTGACAGTTGACGAAGACGCTGAGCTCGGCGGTACGGACACTGGACCTACTCCGCTAGAACTTCTTGCCGCCAGCCTCGCCAGCTGCGTCGCCGTGACGGTCGAGATGTACGCCGACCGGAAGGGTTGGGAAGTAGGAAAGCTGGAGGTTGAGGTGGACTACGCGACAGCAGAACGCGGCACTCCTACGAAGTTCGAAGTTGTGCTGCGTGTCCCGAGCGACCTCACCGACGAACAGGTCGAACGGCTTTCCGTGATCGCGGCAAAGTGCCCGGTCCATCGGACGCTCGATGGCGAAGTGATGTTTCACGAGCGTGTCGAGCGCACCACTCTCACGAGCTGAACTGGCGGGCGCACTCGCCCCTGAGCTGCTGAGCCCCGAAGCGGCGGCGGTGCTTCCGGTGCGCGGCCGCAAGAAGGCCGGCGTGCTGGTTCCACTGTTTGCCAGCGACGAAGGCATGCTCTCGATCGTGATGACGCGCCGAGGCGACAACCTGCGCCGCCACGCCGGTGAGCTCTCATTCCCCGGCGGACGCATTGATGATGACGACGCCGACCTGACTGCCACGGCGCTGCGCGAAGCGCATGAGGAGATCGGCCTCGCGCCGCCATCTGTCGAGTTAATCGGTGCGCTTCCTCCAACCCCAACAATTGCGACCGGCTACGCCGTTCACCCGTTCGTAGGCTTGATCGATCCGGGCCAGGAGTGGGTGCTCTCGCAGCGCGAGGTCGCGTCGATCCACGAGTTCGACGTCGCGGAGCTGCTCGCTGGTTACGGCAGGCGCCGCATCAAGCGTCGTGGGATCGGCTTCACCACCGATACCTATGCAGTTGACGATCAGCTCGTCTGGGGTGCGACCGCGAGGATCCTTGGCGACCTATTCGCCCGCCTCAAAGCCGCCGGCCTCAGCTGACCTTCGCGCCGCTCGGGTCGCTAACGATGCGGATGTATGGACGCGGCTCTTCCCAGCCGTCTGGGTACTTCTCGGCCGCCTGCTCGTTTGTAACCGAGCCGGCAATGATCACGTTTTCGCCTGGCTGCCACTGAGCTGGCGTGGCGACCGCGTGCTCAGCAGTCAGCTGAAGCGAGTCGATCACACGCAGCACCTCGTCGAAATTGCGGCCGGTTGTCATCGGGTAGATCAAGACCAACTTGATTTTTTTATCGGGCCCGATCACGAAGACGTTGCGAAGCGTGCCGTTCTGGGCCGGAGTGCGCTCGGTTGGGTCGCCCTCAACATCTGCCGGGAGCATCCCGTAAAGCTTCGAGACATTGAAGTCTGTGTCGGCGATCATCGGGAAGTTCGGCGCCGTTCCCTGAGTTTCAGCGATATCCGAAGCCCACTTCTCGTGGTTGTCTAGCGGGTCAACTGAGAGGCCGATGATCTTTACTCCGCGCTTGTCGAACTCCGGCTTGATCGAAGCCATGTAGCCGAGCTCGGTCGTGCAGACGGGAGTGAAGTCTCGAGGGTGCGAGAAGAGAACGGCCCATGAGTCGCCGATCCAGTCGTGGAAGTTGATCTTCCCTTCCGTTGTTTCAACGTCGAAATCTGGTGCTGTGTCGCCAATTGTCGGCACGGGTTTGTCTCCTTGGTGTCGGTGTTCTAGCCAAAACTATACAAACCTGATCGCGATTATGTTATTTAGATGTTCTGCGTGGCCCAGCGAGTAGCCCAGCGATTGCTTGCTGACTCTCCGCGAGCCAGGCATCACGGGCGCCAAGAGGGTCGCAGTGGAGCAGCGCGAAGGGGATTTCATTCTTCTCACGCGCAAGCTCCATCTCCGCAACGCCGCTCGCCAGCAACTGTTCGCCAATCGGTCCTGCCGCTTCATAGATCACGCCTCGGACCGTCGTGTCGGTCGTCTTCTCGAGCATCATCCGTAGCCGCGAACCGTGCAGCGCTGCGACCTTCTCTTCGTCGCCGCTGGCGGTGCCGAGCAGCCACAGCAGGAGCGTCACATTCTCGAGCGCGTAGCGGAGCGTGCCAATCACGTCCGGCGTGCCAATCCAGCACTCTCCCCCAGCCGCCTCGATCGCCGCACGCCCGTCCTCGGTCCGCGTAACGCAGCGCGCGGCATGCCCCTCAGCGACAAGCTCGCTTGCTAAGTCAAGACCGCGGCAGCCGCCGCCGATAATCAGAGCCCTCACTTAAACGCCGCCATCCGCGCCGGCTACCAGGGAGCGCTCAAACTCTTCCAACGTCTGCTCAGCCTCTCCGCGTGCGCGCCGACGAGCGTTTCGAGCCTCGAGCAGCTGCGCAAGGTCTTCTTGCTCGAGCGATTGCTCTCCTAGCTCGCCCTTAAGGTCAAGCTCGATCTCACGTTTGAGTTCGGCATGACTGATCGCGGACGCCCCCCGAGCGCGTCGCTTAGCGTTTACCGCCGCCTCCATCTGCTCGAGATCATCTAGCTCATTGGTGAATTCGAGCTCGGCAGACCGCGTCGGCCGCCAATCAAGCTGCTCGGCGCCCGAGCCCGGGTAGAGGATCCCGATCAGCACGACCGCGGTGACGATCAGCACGATGATGACGATCACGATTAGGGCGAACGAGTCCATGAAGCATCATTCTATGGAGGGCGAACTGACGGCGTACCTGCGCACAGCATCGCCGAGACCGTGTAGCTTTAGCGAATGGTCACTAAGCGTTCAACGAAACTTCTAGTCGCCGCTACCTGCCTAGTAGGACTGGCGCTGCCAGCTACCGCCGGGGCGGCCAAGTCGCCGATCAGCGTCGGCAACAACCCGAAGATGTACAACGAGCGCTACTGCGAGTACCTGTTCGTCCACACCGCCCCCGACGGAGCCGGCGTCAAGTTGGTCGGCGATGTTTGGAACACGTTCGGCCTCAACAAGTGCCCCGCAGCACAGTGGGAGGCTTCCGACAAGACCGCCCTGGCGGCGCTCTTCCCCGGCACGCTGGCCGTGAAAATGAATGGCCCTCGCTATTGGATCATCAGCAGCGCGAAGATCACCTGGGACTCGCGCATCGACCCTCGCGGCGGCACGGTTCGCCAGTTCCCCGGCCTCAAGATGCGCTTCCTGACGAGCGTTGACGTACCACCAGCCGCGGTCGCAGCTGGCGGTATGCCTCCTTACGGCGAGACGATCGTCAACCGCACGACCGACTTCACATTCTCGCGCAAGAACCCAATCCATGAGCTCGTCTCACCCGATGGCAAGGTCTACGCAATGCAGGCCTACTCGCAGATCAAAGACAAGACTCTGACGCTGTCCAAGCTACGAGGCCTCGGATCGAAGCTGGCGCTACCGGCCGGCTGGAAGTACCGCACGCGCGCACTGAAGCGCGACTTAACGCTGAGGACTAGGGGCAAGACGGTCGTGCTTCAGGACGAACTCGAGGACACCTACCAGCTCGAGAAGTAGTAGCTCGAAGCGGGCGCGGTGAAGCGCCCCGAAGTCGATAAGGTCGAAAGATGAACTTCGACCTTTCCGATGAACAGAAGCTGATTGAGCAGACCGCGCGCGAATTCACCGACGGTGAGATCATGCCGGTCGCCAGCGAGAACTCGGAGAACCATTTCTTCGACCGCGAGCTCGTGGGCAAGATTGCCGCGCAAGGCTTCCTTGGCGCGATCGTTCCGCGCGAGTACGGCGGCGCCGGACTCGATTACACGACCTACGCGATCATCTGCGAAGAGATCGGCCGTGGCTGCTCGGCGATGCGGACCGTCGTCTCTGTTCAAACGTCACTCGTCTGCTCGACGATCCTGAAGTGGGGAACCGAGGAACAGAAGCAGCGTTACCTGCCGCTGCTCTGCTCAGGTGAATGGCTTGGCTGCTTCGGGCTGACAGAGCCCGGCACCGGTTCGGCTGCCGCGAACCAAAAGACGCGCGCCGTGCAGCAGGACGACGGGACTTGGCTGATCAACGGCGCGAAGATGTGGATCTCGCTCGGCAACAACGCCAGCCTCGCGCTGATCTTCGCTCAGACCGATCCATCACTCGGTCACCGCGGCCTTGCCTGCTTCCTCGTTGAGACCGATCAACCCGGTTTCATGCCTTCCCAGATCACAGCCAAGATGGGGCTTTGGGCCTCCGACACGGCCGAGATCGCACTCGACGATGTAACGGCGTCAGCCGACTCAATGCTCGGCGAAGTCGGTGACGGCTTCAAGGTCGCGATGAGCGCGCTTGACTCGGGCCGCTACTCGGTAGCCGCTGGCTGCGTCGGACTTGCCCGCGCCTCGCTCGAAGAGTCAATCGCCTACGCCAACGAACGGACACAGTTCGACCGTCCAATCGCCGGCTTCCAGCTGGTCCAAGCGATGATCGCCGACATGGTCGTCAAGACCGAAGCGGCGCGGCTACTGGTCTACAAGGCCGGCTCGGTCAAGGACGCTGGCAAGCCAAGCACGCTCGAAACCTCGATCGCCAAGTACTACGCAACCGAGGCCGCCGTTTGGTGCTCGGATAAGGCGATTCAAGTCCACGGCGGCGCTGGCTATAGCCGCGAGCACCCGGTCGAGCGCTACTACCGCGATGCCCGCGTTACGACCATCTACGAAGGCACATCGCAGATCCAACAGTTGATTATCGGCCGCGCGGTAACCGGCCAAGATGCGCTGAAGCCCATGACCACTGACATCGCTTAGCGGCAAGATGACGGCGAGCGACGAGCTCCGCTGGACGCAGACCGATACGCCGCTCGGGCCGTTACTGCTGATTGAAGGCGACGGTGGACTGTTAACTGCGAGCTTCCTCGACGGAAGTGAAGCCGCCGGCGCGGCCGCAAAGTTCGCTACGAACCGAAGCACCACAGCGATCGAGCAGCCGGCGGCGCTCGCACCGCTCTGTCGCCAGCTGGATTCCTACTTCGCTGGCTCGGCGGTTCAGTTCTCGGCCGCAATCGACTGGTCGCAGTTCGAGCCATTTCAAAGGCGCGTACTCCAGTGCTGCGCGACAGTGGCGTATGGCGACCGGATCAGCTACGGCGAACTAGCTGAGGAGATCGGCTCCCCGCGCGCAGCGCGCGCGGTCGGTAACGCGCTGCGCTCGAATCCGGTCGCGATCGTGATCCCTTGCCACCGCGTCGTGCGGTCAGACGGCAGTCTCGGCGGCTATGGCGGGGAAGACCCGCAGCAGCGCAAGGCAAAGCTGCTCAATCTTGAGATCAGCAGCGTCAGCGCCGCGGCCTAGCCGTGCGTAGCGCCGAACTACTCGCTGGCTGATTCTTCGCCAACAACGCCGGCTGCAGCTTGGAGCGCTGGCGTATCGCGCAGGTACCACTCAGCATCCAGGGCGGCCTGGCAGCCGAGCGCTGCCGCCGTGATCGCCTGCCGGTAAGTGTGATCAACGAGATCACCGGCAGCAAAGACGCCTGGGAGTTTAGTCCGCGTTGATCGCCCTTCGGTGATTAGGTAGCCCTCGTCATCGATCTCAACCATTCCGGCCGCAATCTGCGACTGAGGCTCGTGGCCGATCGCGATGAAAGCTCCCTGTGTTGGCAGAATCTGTTCTTCGCCGGTCTCGGCGTTGATCAGCGTGACGCTCTCGAGCGCGCCGTTCTCTCCAGCAGTGAACTTCTGAACCGTGAACGGCGTTGCCCACTCGATGTTTTCGGTTTCACGGGCTCGATCGAGCATGATCTTCGAGGCGCGGAACTCGCCGCGGCGGTTTACGATTGTCACCTTCGAAGCGAACTTGGCGAGGAAGATCGCCTCCTCCATCGCCGAGTCGCCCCCGCCAACGATGATCGTCTCCTTGTCAACGAAGAAGGCTGCGTCGCAGGTGGCGCAGTAAGAGACGCCACGGCCGGACAGCTCGTCCTCGCCGGGAGCGCCGATCTTCTTGTGCTCAGCACCCATCGCAAGGATGACCGTGCGGGCTTGGTACTCCTGCTCGCCAACCCAGACGCGGTGAACGCCGCCCGGCTGGTCAGAAAGCTCGAGCTTGGTTGCGAGGTCGGTGATGAAACGCGTCCCGAAGCGCTCCGCCTGATCGCGCATCGTCTGCATCAACTCGGGCCCTTGAATTCCATCGCGAAAGCCTGGGTAGTTTTCGACCTCGGTCGTTTGCTGGAGCAGGCCACCCCACTGCCAGCCCTCGATCACAAGCGGTGAGAGGTTGGCGCGCGAGGTATAAAGCGCGGCTGTGTAGCCGGCTGGCCCACTGCCAACAATGATTACGTTCTCGATCTCGGCCATGCTTTTCTCCACTCAGGTTGCGGGTGACTTCACTTTGTATAGCGTAGCTGCATCGCCCTTTGCTTCGTCGCGCCAGCCTTGAACCGTTAGCCGAAGCTGGAAGTAGGCAATCGCGCCTGGAATCGTAGGCAGCCAGAACGAGAAAGCGCGATAGGTCAGCACGGCAACGATCGCAAGGCTGCTGGGCACGCCGAAGGCAATCAGCACGCCGATCATTCCGCCTTCGACTCCGCCGATCCCGCCAGGTAGTGGCAGCAAGTTGGCGAACATTCCGACGTAGTACGACATCACCAGCACGGCGAACGGTGGCGGGTCCCCGAAGGCATGGAATGCAGCCCAGAGCGTGAAGATGTCGAAGTACCACCAGATCACTGCGCCGAAGACCGCTCCGTCGCGCTCGCGGATGATCTCCAGCGCCTCACGCACGCCAACCGCGAGCGCGTCGGGCACCGGGGCCAGCTTCGTCACAAGGCGCCCAATCCAACCCGAATCTTTTGCCCATTGCTCGATCCGGCGGTCGATTCGCTCTGGGATCAGCGTGCAGGCCAGCGCGAGCGCGATCGCCAAGCCGCCGATGATCGCCGGCACCATCGTCAGCGCAAAGATTCCGCTCCCGTTAAACGCCCCGACGTACAGCCCAACTCCGGCAATCAGCAGCGTGAACATGTAGACGGCGTAGAGGATCACGTACTGCGCGATCATCCGTGTAGCAACCGTACGACGGGGCATTCCTGACCTTCGTAACGCCCAGGCGGTCAAGATCGCACCGCCGGCACCCGCGGCAGCGAAGAGCCGCGCAGCAACGAGCCCCGCCATCGTGATCTGGTAACTAACTGCCCAGTTGATCCGCTTGCTGCCACGGACGAAGACTCCGCGGAAGAGCCAAATGTAGCCTCCAAATGAGATCAGCTCGAAGACGGCGCAGACGATCAACCACTTGGGATCACCGTCCTTGATTCGATCCCAAGTCCTGTTGATGCCCGCGATCTGTGGCAGACCGAAGTAGAGAAATACAAAAACGGCGAGCGCAAAAAACCCGGCGAAGAAGGCGTGGCGGCGCGAGAAGCGCCGCGTCGGCATCTGCTCGTCGCTACCTCCCTCTACAGCCAGCTGATCCAGCTCGCTCTGAGGCGTTTCCATCAGGTCCCCTGGGCGCGATGCTCAAGTCCCTGAATCACACGCGAAATACCTTCCGCTAGCGGCGCAGCGCGCGGCGCGGCTGTGCGAATCCCCTCAACGAGCGCAAGCCCTGCAAGCAGATCGATCACGTAATGCTCCCCCAGATAGACGAGAGCGAAGCCGAGTGTCCCGGCATAGACCCAAGCGACCGTCCCCTCGGCTCGTCCCACGTCGGAGAGAACGTGTGCGGACATCACCGATGTTGCGAAGTGAAGTGAGGGCATGGCGGCTAGCGGGTTGCCTGCAAGGCCATCGTAAAGCGTCGGCCAGCGGCCGCGCCAGAACTGCTCGCCGTAGTCGATCATCATCCGTCGAAGGCCAAGTTTGGTCCGTGCGACATCGCCGCCGAGGCGACCCTTCTGCGCCGCGTACCAAGGCGGAGCAGTCGGCACTAGCCAGTAGCCGATCAGACCGAGGTCGAATGTTCCGTAGATCATCGCGGCAGCCTTCGGGAACTGCTCGCGGCGGCGAACAAAGACGTAGGCGACAGTCGCATGCGGAACTAGAAACCAGATCCAATGAGCCCATACGAGCAGCTTCTCCGGCGCTCGAATGTTCCCCGGGTCGGCGAATGCCCGCTGGAGACGAACGCCGGGTAGCTCACCCAAGCCGAGCCAGCGATCGACCTTCACCGGATAGTCAACAAACGCTCGGCGCTCCAACTCTTCCGGGTCGTCGGCCGGCATCTCGTAGGTAGCGAAGTAGGCCCACATCTGCAGGATCGAGACGGCAACGTCGCGTTTAGCTGAGCGTGGCGCTGCGACACAAAGCGCGACCGGTGCGCTCCACGCCGACGCCAGCACGGCCGCCTTTGGAAGCTTCACACGGCGGCGCAAAAGCGGCGCGGCAACGCCGACGGCAACCGTTGCCATTGCCGCTATCCGCAGGGCTTTAGAGGGGCTCAAGGTTGGCGCAGTATACGGTTGGGGGGTGCAGCTCGGCGGGCAAAGAATCGCAGTAACTGGTGCCGGTGGCTTCATCGGTCAAGCACTCTGCCGGAGACTGGCCGAGGAAGGCGCTCAAGCGGTCGGGCTCGACCGGCGCGCCGAGACTCGCGCCAGCGTAGAGGCATTCGGGGCCGAGTTCATAGCCGTCGACGTACTCGACAGTGCCGCGGTAGCAGACGCAATCGCCGGCTGCGATGGGTTGATCCACACCGCGGCGATCGTCGGCGATTGGGGCTCAATGGAACAGTTCATCGAAGTTAACGTGCGCGGCAGTTGCTCGGTTTTTGATGCCGCCGAGGGCGCTGGAATCCGGCGCCTCGCGCACCTCTCCTCGGTAGCCAGCTGGGGTTACGAATTCAGCGACGACCTAGAAGAGGACGCCGCTCCGCGCGCGACCGGCGCACCGTACGCGGACACAAAGGCAGCCTCTGATTACCTCGCGCTTCGCCGCGGGGCAGCTGTCGTGCGACCCGGCGACGTCTACGGCCCGGGCTCAATTCCCTGGACTATTCGCCCAATCGAAGCGCTCCGCGCAGGGACGTTCGCCCTCCCCGGAAAAGGTGACGCCTTTATGACTCTCGTCTACATCGATGACCTAGTCGACTGCATCCTCCGAGCTCTAACAACCGAAGCTGCCGCCGGAGAGGCCGTAACTGCATGGGACGGCGAGGCGATTACGACCAGCGAGTTCTTCGGTCGCTACGCGCAGATGCTTGGAATGAAGAAGGTGCGCACCGCGCCGGCGCCATTGATCGAGGCGCTTGCGATTGGAGCCGAGCTGGTGGCAAAGCTGAGCGGCAGCGAGCCGACTGTAAGCCGCGAAGCTATCCGCTACGTCTCACGCCAAGCCACCTACCCGAACGCGCGCGCGATCGAGTTGCTCGGCTGGGAGCCGCAGATCGATTTCGATGAAGGGATGAAGCGGACCGAACTCTGGCTGCGGAGCGAAGGTCTGCTCGGTTAGACCGCTTCGACCGAGCAAGCTTCGACGAACGCTTGGATGACAGGGCTATCCGGATCGGCCTCCGGATGCCACTGCACGCCAAGGACAAATCGGCGATCCGCCATCTCAACGGCTTCGGGAAGATCGTCGCCGACGGCCCAGCCAGTTACCTCTAGGCCCTCACCTACCCGATCAATTCCTTGGTGGTGGTGCTGCATGCCCACGTGCTTGGTTCCGCCAGCCACCGTCGCAGCCAACGAACCCTCGGAAAGGCGGACTTCATGTTCGCTCCCCTCAAACGACCCAGGGTTCGGGCGGTGGAAGCCCGGGACGTCTTGGACGAGATTGCCGCCGCAGACAACGTTGAGCAGCTGCATCCCCCTGCACACCGCTAGCAGTGGCTTATCCGCCTCGATCGTCGCCTTGATCAGCGCCATCTCACTCTCATCGCGCTCAATCCGCGAGCCTTCATGTTCAGCGGCGGGCTCAGCGCCGTATAGCGAAGCGTCAACGTCGGGACCGCCCGTGAGCAGCAACCCATCGACCGAGTCAATCAACCGCTCGGCTGCTCGCTCCGAGAACGCCGCGTCAGGTGGCACAAGCAGCGCGATTCCACCCGCCGCCTGAACCGCCTCGACAAACATCTGCGGCACCAGCGCGGCCTCCACGTCCCAGAGGCTCCAGCGCGCCGGCTCGACGTACGCAGTAATTGCAATCAACGGATGATCGATCTGCACCACAAGCAGGCTAGAGCCACCCGCCGACCGGGTGGCCTGAGTACGTAGGATGCGCGGATGCCCAACTTTGAGATCGCGACCGAATTCGAAACCGTAAACCTGCTTCGCGCTGGCGCCGCGGCGAAGATTGAATTGAACCGGCCGGACTCACTTAACGCATGGAACGCGCAGATGAGCCTCGACCTCTACGCCGCTTACGAGACGGTCCGCGATGACGACGAGATTCGCGCCGTCATCATCGGCGCCGCGGGACGCGCATTCTGTTCGGGGGCAGATCTAAAAGGCGGCGCGGCCCAAGGCATAACCAAGGACGATGGAAGGCCCGACCTCGAGCGCTCTCTCCACGAGCGCTACCACCCTGTGATCACCGGCCTGCGCCGCCTCCCGAAGCCGGTCGTCAGCGCGATTCAAGGACCGTGCGTCGGGGTTGGTCTCTCGCTCGCGCTCTGCGCTGATCTCGTTTACGCAACCGAGAACGCTTATTTCTTACTGGCCTTCGTCAACATCGGGCTAGTTCCTGATGGAGGATCATCAGCTTTCATTCCGGCGCGAATCGGACTAGCGCGGGCAACCGAGATGGCGATGCTCGGGGAGCGAGTCGATGCGGCGAAGGCGGCCGACTGGGGCCTGATCAACGGCGTGATCGCGGACGACGAATTTGAGCAAGAGATTGATGCGCTAGCAGCCCGCCTTGCGAGCGGTCCAACGCGCTCCTATGCCGGCTCAAAGCGCCAGCTCAACAACTGGATATTCGGCCCGCTCGACGACCAACTCGCGCTCGAAGCATCGATCCAGCAGGAGATGGCGGAGAGCTCCGACTTCGCCGAGGGCGTACTCGCGTTCATCGAAAAGCGCTCGACATCTTTCACCGGCAGCTGAGGCGCGCCTCCTCCCGTCCGATTCCTTTATAGGATTGGCTTCCCCGTGCGCCGCCCGACGACCTCCCCGATGACCTCCCGCCCAGCCAAGCAAACATTCCTCTTCGCGTTCATTCTCGTTGCGGCTCTGTTGATCCCTGCCTCGGCGGCGATGGCGGGCGTGATCGCACCTGAGTCGGGCGGAGGTACGCCGAACGCCGAAGGCATCCGTTCTCTATACCTGCTGATCTTCGGGATCGGCTGCGTTGTCTTCTTTGGCGTCGGCGGCTTGCTGATCTACACACTTGTTCGATTCCGCTCGCGCCGAGGCTCGGTAGCCGTTCAAGCGCACGGGAATACTCGCCTTGAGGTTGCATGGACGGTTGGCGCCGCGATGATCCTGGTGCTTATCTCTGTCGTCACCTTCCTTAAGCTCGACCAGATTAAGAATCCCCCCAACTCGAGCGCCGACGGGCTGTCCACGCCGATGAACGTGGCGTTCAACACCGGCCCAGCGAAGCCGGCGCTACCGCCCAACGGGCACTCGCTCAACATCGACGTCAATGGGCAGCAGTACATCTGGCGATACACGTATGCAGACACCGACACCAACAACCTGAACAACGTCTTCGCTTACGAGCAGATGGTTGTTCCAACCGATACGACGGTCAGCCTGACAATCAGGGCGCAGGACGTACAACACTCTTGGTGGATCCCCTCGCTTGGCGGCAAGTTCGATGCCGTCCCCGGCTACACCAACTACACCTGGTTCAAGATCACCAAGCCCGGCACGTACAACGGTCAGTGCGCCGAACTCTGCGGCCGCGGTCACGCGACGATGATCGCATCGGTCAAGGCTGTGTCGCCAGCCGAGTTCAAGGTTTGGTACGCGGCGCAGAAGCTTGCAATTACATCCGCCGAGCGCCAAGCAGCGGCAGCCCGCAACGCGTTGGTCGCCAAAGACGCTGCCGTTCTGAAGGCGGCGGCGCCGAGCGCAGCCGCACCGATGGCAGCGCCCGCTCGCCCGGCGCCGGTTGCAATGGCTGATGGTAAGACGCTGTTCGTGGCCGGAGTACCCGCCACCGGGGCCCTGGCCTGCGGCTCTTGCCACACCTTGTCCGCAGCAGGCACGAACGGCGCCGTTGGCCCGAATCTGGACGTCGTCCTGAAGACTTGGAACGCGGCGATGATCCGTGAGGCGATCCTCTACCCGAACAAGATGATCGCTAAGGGCTATGCGGCAAATATCATGCCTGCCAACTACGGCGCCACGCTAACCAAAGCGCAGCTGGACGTACTCGTGAAGTACGTCGATGATTCGGTACACGGAAAGTGATCTAGATGACGACTACGACAGCCGAGACAACCACCGCAGCCCCAGAGATCGTCACTGGAACGGCCGCCCCCCGTCCCACCGGTTGGCTCTCCTGGCTTACGACGACAGATCACAAGCGAATCGGGATCATGTACCTCGTCGCTTCGTGGATGTTCCTCGTGCTTGGCGGCGTCGAAGCACTGCTGATCCGTTTGCAGCTCGCGGTGCCGGATAACACGCTGCTCTCCCCCCAAACCTATAACGCGCTCTTCACGATGCACGGGACGACGATGATCTTCCTGTTCCTGATGCCGATGATCGCGGGCATCGCCAACTATCTCGTGCCGCTGATGATCGGCGCGCGCGACATGGCCTTCCCAAAGCTCAACGCACTCTCGCTTTGGCTCTTCATCGCTGGCGGCGTCGTCTTCTACGGCTCGCTGCTCTTCAGCCCGGCCGAATGCGGTTGGACCTGTTACGCGCCGCTCTCAGAGACTGCCTTCTCTCCAACCAACGGGGTCGACTCCTGGATTTTCCTGATCCACCTCACCGGCATCGCCTCATTCATCGGCGCGCTAAACCTCTTCGTGACTATCACCAACATGCGCGCGCCAGGAATGAGTTGGAGCCGCATTCCGCTCTTCGTCTGGACGATGTTGACGCAGGCAATCCTGCTGATCATCTCGCTGCCGGTGATCGCTGGCGCAGTGACGCTACTGCTAACGGACCGCCACTTCGGCACTCACTTCTTCGACCCAAGCAACGGGGGTTCTCCGCTGCTGTGGCAGCACCTCTTCTGGTTCTTCGGCCACCCCGAGGTCTACATCCTCGTGCTTCCGGGCTTCGGAATCATCTCCGAGATCCTGCCGGTCTTCTCGCGCAAGCCGATCTTCGGTTACAAGGCGATCGTCGCCGCGACGCTCGGCATCGCGGTGATCGGCACGCTCGTTTGGGCCCACCACATGTTCACTGTGCCGCTCCCATTCTTCCTGCTGATCTTCTTCATGCTGGGCACCTACTTGGTCGCAATTCCAACCGGAGTCAAGATCTTCAACTGGATCTTCACGATGTGGCGCGGGGCGATTGAGTTTCCAGTCGCGATGCTCTACTCGGTCGGCTTCCTCGCAACCTTCCTGCTCGGAGGCATAACCGGGATCTTCCTCGCCACCTTCCCGGTCGATTGGCAGCTCCATGACACCTACTTCGTGGTGGCTCACTTCCATTACACGATCGTCGGCGGCGCCGTCTTTGCTCTGATGGCGGGGCTCTACTACTGGTTCCCGAAGATGACCGGCCGAATGATGAACGAGAAGCTCGGCAAGATCAGCTTCGGCTTCACGCTCGGCGGCTTCTGGATCACGTTCCTCGTACAGCATTCAGCCGGGCTTAGCGGCATGCCACGGCGCGTCTACGAGTACGCCGACGTAAACAACCTCGGCCTTTACAACATGATCTCCACAATCGGATCGTTCATCCTCGCGCTCGGCGTGCTCCTAACGATCATCAACATCGTCACGAGCCTCAAGAACGGCGCCAAGTCCGGGCCCGACCCATGGCGCGGAAACACCCTCGAGTGGTTCACGCCATCGCCTCCACCGCTCAACAACTTCGACGTCGTTCCACGGGTTCGCTCTGTCGAGCCGATGCAGGACATCCGGCGTCAGATCGAACGGCAAGACCGCGTTGGCGATGAAGCCGGCGTAGTGGCCAGGAGTTAAGGCCCGCGCGATGCCACAAGTCGTAACAGGCACCGGCGGCACAGCTGCGATCGCGCCCTCGGTGGCGCGACAGCGCGTCAACGACTACGTCGCGTTGACGAAGCCAAAGGTCCAGAGCCTGCTGCTCTTTACAACACTCGCAGCGATGTTGATCGCGGGGCGCCCATCGATCGCACTGATCATCGCGACTCTGATCGGCGGAGCAATGTCCGCAGGAGGCTCCGGCGCGATCAACCACTGGTACGACCGCGACGTCGATCTGCTGATGGAACGAACGGCAGACAGGCCGGTCGCTTCAGGGCGCGTCTCACCGCGGGCGGCGCTCACTTTTGGGCTGGTCCTGGGCGCCGCATCGTTGGTCTGGCTTGCGCTGCTCGTCAACCCGCTGGCGGCCGCACTCTCGTTCGCCGGGTTCCTCGGTTACGCCGTCGGTTACACAATGCTGCTGAAGCGGAACACATGGCAGAACATCATCTGGGGCGGCGCCGCTGGCGCTGTGCCGCCACTGGTCGGCTGGGCCGCAGTCACCGGTTCGCTGAGCGGCCTTGCAGTATTCCTCTTCTTCATTGTTTTCTTCTGGACGCCGCCGCATTTCTGGGCGCTCAGTCTGTTGATGAAGGACGATTACGCGGCCGCAGGCATCCCAATGCTGCCGGTCGTTCGCGGCGAGGACGAGACTCGGCGGCAGATCCTTCTCTACTCCGTCCTGCTTTATGCCGTCTCGCAGCTGCCTTTCTGCGCCGGCGGCCTCGGTATTCCTTACCTTGTTGTCTCTCTAGGACTCGGGCTCACGCTGATCGTGATGGCCTGGCAGCTACGCCGCCGAGCAGACCGTCAGTCGGCCTTGCGCCTCTACCTTTTCTCGCTTCTCTATCTAGCGCTCCTGTTCGCATCGATGGTCGCGGACGTCTGGCTGTAAGCTTCACACTGAACCAATGGATAAGAACCTCGCACGCAAAAACAACCGAGCCGGACTGCTGATCACGGCGATTGGCTTCCTTATGTTCGGCCTCTCGTTCGTCGCCGCAGCTCTTTACATCTCATGAGCGACCTAGAACAGAGCGCGCCGCCCGCTGGCGAGAAGATCCGCATACCCGGCGGTAGCCTGCAGCCGGTTCTGATTGCCGTTGGACTCTCGCTGCTACTGATCGGACTTCTCGGGATGTGGCCACTGAGCGTCTTTGGGGTCGTGCTGATGGTTGCTGCGATTTACGGTTGGGTTCGCGGCTCAGTGCGCGAGTACCGCGAGCTACCTAGCGACCACTAGCGCTCACTAGCTCCCGGCGCTGCCGCGCCTGCCACAGCCTCTGCAGCATCCTCAATCTCGACGTAGCAGCGCACGAGATCGCGCATTGAGAGCATCCCTGCCAGCTCGCTGCCGCTAACGACGACAAGGTGGCGGAAGCCGTGACTGACCATCGCACGCGCAGCATCGTCGAGCGACCAATCGGGCGCCGCAAAGATCACGTCGCTGGCCATGTGATTGGCAACCAGCTCTTCGTCAGGCGATTCGCCCTCTCCGAGCGAGAGCATCAAGTCACGCTCGGTGATTATGCCTGGACCCGGACGTTCTGGATCATGGACCACTGCCGAACCGACGTGGCGGGCCGACATCAAAGTCGCGACCTGCCGGAGCGTGTGCCCTGGACCAACTGTCAGGACCGACTCGCTCATCGCTTCCCCCACATGCATCGTCATAGCTACCCCTCCACTTTTGACGGTTTGACGAACATAACCGCTCTCTAGCCTGGTGTCCATGTGAATAAGCCGAACCAGCCCTCTCGCCTAGCGGCATCACTTTTGATCCAGATTGAGAGCCCGACTCGTAAACAAATCGATGCAGCGGCCAGCAACAATCGCACTGAGAGCTGAGCTTTACCGCGAGGTGACCGCGATTGTTGACCGCGAGTACGGTGACGAGCTGGTACTTGAGGAGATCGCCCACCGGGTTGCCTCATCACGCAGGCAGCTGCAGCGAGCCTTCACCGAGATCGGCGAGACAACATTCCGTGAGTACCTGACGGTCGCACGGATGGACCATGCGGCCGGAATGCTCAGCCAAAGCAACCTGACGATCGGCGAAGTTGCGCGCAACGTCGGCTACCGGCAGCCGGCCCAATTCGCGAAGGCTTTCCGCCGCCGCCACGGGGAAACACCCTCGAACTACCGCGCCGCCCAGGGAATTTCAACCCAGCGACGTGCCGGCTCGCCGCGCGCCGAAAACCCAGTCCACTCGTCCGACGAGAGCTTCCCCCCGCGAAGATTCTCCCGCGCTGCGTCACGACCGCCGACGAGGAAGCCTGCAGTCGTCACCTATCGGTAATCTTCTGCGCGTATGAACGCTCAACCTCATCGCGGCGCGGTTACCGCGCGAATGTGGGTCTCACTGGCCGCAATCATCGTCGTCGCCTCTGCGATCGGGATTGGAATCATGCTCGCGATCAGCTGGTTTCCGGCGCAGGGCTCAAACGTAGCTCCGAAGATCGACACGTTCTGGAACGTGCTGATCGTGGTCTCCGTGCCGATCTTCGTCTCTGTCGTGACGATGATGCTCTTCAGCATCTGGCGCTGGCGGCAACGACCGGGAGAGGAAGGGCTCGACGGGCCACCGATCCACGGGAGCACAAAGCTCGAAGTCATCTGGACGATTATCCCGACGATCATCATTGCGGCTCTAAGCACCTACGCAGCGATCCTGCTTCTCGACATCCAAGCGGCCCCTGCCAAGGGCACGCGCGTGGTCAACGTCAACGGGATCCAGTTCGCTTGGAATTTCGAGACGAAAACCGATGCTGGGCCGGTCAAGAGCAACCTTCTTTATCTTCCCGTCAATGAGCCGGTCACATTCGATATCCGCTCTAAAGACGTAATCCATGCTTTCTGGGTGCCGGCGTTCCGAATGCAGGTCGACGCGGTCCCCGGAATCACGACCTCATACTCACTGACGCCAACCAAGGTTGGAAGTTTTGACATTGTCTGTGCTGAGCTCTGCGGGCTCGGGCACGCCTACATGCGCAGCACTGTGACGGTCCTACCACCAGCTCGGTACAAAGCGGTCATGGCTGGCCTGGCGCACGCGTCCGCGGCAGTAGGCGGAAGCAAATGATGACCCACTCAAGCAATCACCACCTGCCAAGGCGCCAATCTGGCGCAGGCGTCGAAAGGGATAACTGATGGCCTCGAAGATCCGTCAAGCGGGTTGGTACCGGGCACTTGCCTTCACCATCCTCGGCATCGCCGTGTGTATCGGCCTCAGCACAGGACTGCGCGCCGCTTTTGGCCTGAACCCGGTGTATGACGGCACAGCAGTACTTCAGATTTCGCTGCTGATGGTCCCGATCTTCTTCCTTGGTGGCATCGGATGCTTTGACTACTGGCTCCGTTGGGCCAGCGGGCGCAAGGTGGTAGACGACCACGCCGACCATGGAGCCAAAAGCTGGAAGGACTACTTCAAGGTCAACACCGACCACAAAGTGATCGGTATCCAGTACATCTGCGTCTCCTTCTTCTTCATGTTCGTCGGCGGCCTGATGGCAATGCTCGTGCGCGCCGAGCTGGCGGCGCCAGGTCGTCAATTCGTCGACCCGAACACTTACAACGGCCTCTTCTCGGTTCACGCCACACTGCTGATCTTCTTGTTCGTCATCCCCGTCTTCGCCGGTATTGCGAACTATGTCCTACCGCTGATGATTGGCGCGCCGGACATGGCCTTCCCGCGGCTGAACGCTCTGTCTTTCTGGATGCTCCCGCTGGCCGGCGTGATGATGTTGCTCTCGTTCCTTGCACCTGGAGGCTCTTTCGCTGCCGGCTGGACGGCGTATGCACCTCTCTCCGTTGATGCTCCGATTGGTCAGGCGTTCTTCACGATTGCCGTTCAGTTCGCGGGCGCTTCGTCGATTGCCACTGCGCTCAACTTCCTCGTCACGATTATTACGATGCGCGCTCCCGGGATGACTTTCTTCCGGATGCCACTGCTCGTATGGGCGAACTTCTCGACGTCGCTCCTCGTCGTCATTGCCACGCCTTTCATCGCCGCCTCGCAGTTCATGGTGCTGCTCGATCGCGCGCTCGGGTTCAACTTCTTCAATCCAGCTGGGGGCGGTGATGTGTTGATGTACCAACACGTCTTCTGGTTCTATTCGCACCCCGCGGTTTACATCATGATGCTGCCCGGATTCGGCATCATCAGCGAAGTCTTAGCTACCCGAGCTAGGAAACCAGTCTTCGGATACCGGATGATGGCCTTCTCGTTGCTTGCGATCGTGCTTCTTGGGTTCACCGTCTGGGCTCATCACATGTTCGTTTCGGGAATGCCCAACTGGGTCCGAATCCCGATGATGGCGACTACCGCGATCATCGCGATCCCTACCGGGATCAAGATCTTCTCGTGGGTCGCAACTCTGTGGCGCGGCGTGCTGAAGATGGACACCCCGATGCTGTGGGCAACTGGTTTCATCGCGATGTTCACGCTCGGCGGGATTTCCGGCGTAATGTTGGCGATGGTTCCGCTCGATATCCATGTCAGCGACACCTACTTCATCGTCGCGCACATCCACTACGTGCTCTTCGGCGGATCGCTATTCACGATTTTCGCCGGGATCTACTTCTGGTTCCCGAAGATGACCGGCCGCATGTTCAACGAGAAGCTCGGCAAGATCCACTTCTGGCTCACGTTCGTCTTCTTTAACTTGACGTTCGCGCCGATGCACCTAATTGGCGTTCAGGGAATGCCGCGCCGCGTCTCGGACTATGCGGAACAGTTTGCCACCTGGAACATGATCATCTCGATCTCATCTTTCATCCTCGGACTGTCATCGCTGCTCTTCCTCTACAACATGGTCGCCTCTTGGCGCTCAGGGCCAAAGGCGAGCTCCAATCCTTGGAACTCGCTGACGATCGAGTGGCAGGTTTCATCGCCGCCGCCGATCTTCAACTTCGACACGATTCCGTCTGTCGTCGGTGGCCCATACGAATACGGCGTACCTGGTGCAGTCCACGCGATCGTGGGTGACCCTGCGAAGGATCTTGTCCCTGCCGGCGCCGGCGCAACCGAAGGGCATAGCTAATGGAAGCCGCGGCAATTCCCGCTCCTGCAGCACAGGACGATCACCATCACGGCCCGCCAGTCGCGAACCAGAGCTCGCGGGTTAACTCCGAGGTGCTCGGAATCCTGCTGTTCATCATCTCGGAGATCATGCTCTTCGGAGCGTTCTTCGCGGCCTACTTCTTTATTCGCGTCGTAAACGCAGATGGCTGGCCTCCAGGTGCCGGTCTACCTGTGGCAGTGGCCGCCACTAACGCAGCGATTCTTCTCTCGTCATCGGTCACGATGCATTGGACCGACGTTTCCGCCAAGCGAGGGAACCAAGCTGGCATGCGGATTGGGATCGTCACCACGTTCCTCCTTGGCTGCACCTTCCTCTTCATTCAGATCAACGAGTACCTGCACCTAGGCTTCACGCCAAAGACGAGCGCGTCAGCCTCGGTGTTCTTCGGGCTGACGGGCCTTCACGGCGCGCACGTGATCATCGGGCTACTTCTGCTGTGGATGTCGGCGGTCAGGATCTTCAAAGGCAAGGTCGGGCCAGCCAACTACAAGGGCCTAGAAGTGCCAGGAATCTATTGGCACTTCGTCGACGCGATGTGGATCGTTGTCTTCACAACGATCTACGTGCTCTAGCGGCGCGCTTTGAGCGACGCTAACGACACGCCTGACGATCAGATCACAGATCTAGCGCCCACTGAGAAAGAGCCGCTCTGGGCGCTTGAGCCGGTTCGGACAGAATCAGGCGCGTTCAAAGCCCTGATCTGGGTCGTCGGCAGCTGCCTCGTCGTGATCGCCGCAGTGGTTATTGCCCGCGCCCTTTAGCGGACGGTGAGCTTGCCAACCATGCCGGCCTGACGATGTCCTGGAACGGCGCAGTAGTAGACGTAGCTGCCGGCTTTGAGCGTGCCCTGCGCTTTGCCGACGCCGATCTTGAGGATCTGCGTCGCAATACTGGTGCCCTCGATCACGATGTTGTGGTCAATTCCGGACTTGTTTGGCATCTCAAGGCGGACGGGACCAGCCTTAGCCTGCGCAGTCGGCTCGACGTAGAGCAGCTGCCCATTCGGATTCGCTGAGATTGACAACAGGCCATTGCTCTCAATTGCTGGCTTGCCTCCACCGACGGGAGCGACGGCTGATGCCAGAAGACCTGCGTCCTTCCCAGGCTTTGCAACAACGGTCGAGACGTACCCAGCGACATCAGCTGCATTCTTGCCAGTGACCAAGTTGGCTGGCATCGGTGCGTTCTGGTTCGGATAAAGGATCTGGCCATAAACGACTCCGCGGATTCCCTCGTCACCCCAGTGCTGTTGCCGCGCCGAAGCGAACGCATAGTCGAGGTTTGGCCCGACTACACCTTTGCTGCCGGCTCGCGCGAGCGTGTGACAGGCGCCGCACTTCTTGACGAACAGCTGCTTACCATTGACGAGGTTTGCGCTCTGGAGACTTCCCGAATCATTCGTGCAACCGGTGAAGGCAACGGCTGCAGCGGCGGCTATCCCCCAGCAGAAGGCGATGCGCCAGCGGCGGTCTAGATCTTTCTTAATCATCGACCCAAGATGTTAGCGAGAAGTGGGGACCGCAGAGGGCTCGCAAGAAGGTCGCGGGGGACTGGAACTGACGTCCCCGCAGACGGCCGTTGCCCGCGGTAGGATTGTGCCATGGAATCGAGCCAACGTTTTCGCCTACGGGAGCCTTCGAGCGGTCGCGAAGTCATAATCGAAGCGGAGCCTGATGTGATTTACCGCGACAAATCCACCGGCGAGCCGCTTGAGGTTGTCGGCGAGATTCTTCCGTTGGCGCCGTCGCAGTCGCAGCTCCCTTGGGCGGTCGAAAATCTGCGCTTCTGCGATTGCTGCGGTGCAATGGCTCAGCGGGATCTCAACGACTGCCCGACCTGTGGCCGTCGTATGGCGCCTTTGCGCTAACTAGTCGCTAACGTTAGAACCATGCGTAAATCAATGATTCTTTCCAGCTTTGCGATAGCTACAGCTTGCGCTCTAGGCGTTACTGCCTGCGGCGGGGACAGCCGTCCGTACGATCAAGTGCCGGCGACCACCCCTCCCCTCGTTCCGCCTGCTGATGCGAACGCAGTTGCCAGTGGCACTGGAGCAGCGACGACTACGACCACGCCGACTACGACGACCGACACCACTGGCGGTACTGGCGTTGACACGACCGGTGGTACTGGCGTTGACACGACCGGTGGTGGTACCGGTGGCGGCACAGGCGCTGGTACCGGTGGCGGTACTGGTGGCGGTACTGGTGGCGGCACAGGCGGCGGTACGCCAGCCAACACCGGCGGCATCGCGCCGAACTAGACCACTAGCCGCCGGGAAGTTCGCGAAAGCTGCTGCTTAGGGATCTGTTACTACCTGCGCGCTGTAGGTGATTCGCGCCGTGGTGTACTGGCAGAAGTAGTCCGAAGACTGTTTTGCCGTTAGCTGAGCTGTCTGCGTTTGCGTGTCATCGCAGGTGCCCTTGGCGCGAGACGCGTTCCAGATCGTCGAGCTGTCCAGACCCGTTACGAGCGAGGGGGCCCATGTCGGCACGCTCAAGGCAATGATCTGGCCCTTCTTGACGACGATCGAGCGTGTTAGAGCGAACTGAACCGTCTTGCCGAAGTATGGCTTCAGCTTCACAGCCTCGCCTTGGCTAGCAACAGTCGCTCCGATCATCACGTGCTTCTTATTCGTCTTCGGTGTCAAAATTGTCAGCTGGGCCGTTGACGGGCCGCCGAGCTTCGAATCGAAGAACGTGATCTGCTTGGCGTTCGGGTTCCCAAGCGAAATCGTCCAGGCGACGATCCGACCGTTTGCGCCGACGACCATCGGCGTCTTCGAGCTGCCAATGCGGGTCTGGTAGCCGGTCGTTCGGCTGATTGCGTAGCAAGGGGTACCTGGGCAGCCAGGTTTAACTGTGGTGTCAAGCTTGCCGATGTCCAAGATCCGCGCGGAGGCGAGGCTTGGCCCAACCAAAGCGAGGGCGGCAAAGAGAGCTGTGAGTGCGATCAGTCGTCTGTTCATGCCACCTATTACAGCGCACTAGCAGAGGAAATGAGCCGGTTCAGGCCATCGAAACCTGAAAAATGCCGTATCTAGTCGTTTTCGGGCCGGATTACTGCAGGATTTATGACGTTCTAGCGCGCTGAGGAGCTGCGAAGCAGCTCAGCGGTCCCAGCGATCTGGCGCGGGTCGCCCGGCGCCGGCTGCCACGGAAGCTGGAGCGGGTCGCCTTCGTAGCGCGGAATCACGTGGATGTGGAAGTGAAAGACGGTCTGCCACGCAGCCGGCTGGCAGGAATTGAGCAGGTTGATTCCGTCCGCCCCGAGCCTCTCGCGGGCGATTAGCGCTGTCTGCTGCGCGGCGCTGATACATGCAGCCAAGTCGACAGCAGGAATGTCGTACAGATCGGTCGAGTGGGCCCGTGGGATGACGAGCGCATGGCCTCGAGTAGCCGGGTTGATGTCCATGAAGGTGATCGTGCGCTCGTCCTCGGCGACGATCTCGGCTGGGATCGTGCCAGCGACAATCGCGCAGAAGAGGCAATCGGTCATACCCCAAAGCGTAACCTCTAGCTGTGCCTCGAGCGACGAAAGATCAGCTTGCGAAATCAGCACGCGCACTGATAGACGAATTGGCTGAGTTTGAACGGCCGTCTGCGTCCGACGCCGAACGACGCGCTGGCGTCCTCATTGCTGCGCAGCTAGAGGCAGAAGGCTGCACGGCAGCCATCGAGCGTGAACAAGCCCACGGCACCTACTGGTGGCCGCTTGGGCTGCTTACGTTCGCGTCCGGTGTGGCCGCCCTGTTTCGTTCGCGACTGGTCCGAATTATCGCCGGTGCGTTCACGGCCACAGCGCTAGCCGATGACATCAGCGGCGGGACGCAGTGGTTCCGCCGCGCCGCGCTGCCGCAGCGGGCGACGTGGAACGTCGTCGCCGAGACCGGCGATCCGACGGCGCGCGAGACAATTGTCTTCGTGGCCCATCACGATGCGGCCAATTGGAGCTTGCTTTTCGCTCCCCAGATCCCGGAGTTTTTCGGTGAGCGGTTTCCGGCGCAATTGGAGCGATCCCACACGACTCCGCCGATCATGTTTCCTGTTTTCGCCGGACCGGTCCTCACCTTGCTGAGCGGCCTGACCGGGTCAAACCTGCTCCGCCGGGCGGCGGCCGTGCTGTCGCTCGGGAGTGCCATCACCTTTGCGGAAATCGGTTCACGCTCTGTCGTTCCCGGCGCTAATGACAATCTCAGCGGCGTTGCCGTGCTCACGGGATTGGCCCGCCTACTACGAGATGAGCCTGCGCCTGGGCTACGCGTTCTGCTCGTCTCGACCGGGTCCGAGGAGTCCTTCATGGAGGGGATGCGCGGTTTTGCGA
>CAIJLJ010000039.1 GCA_903821395.1 uncultured Solirubrobacterales bacterium
CGAATGCTTTGCATCTGACGGCTACCAAGCCGCGATTGCGCTCCGAGAAGGCAACGCCACGTTCGACATCGTGATCGTAAAAGGCTTCGTGCCGCCAGCGGCAAGCTGATAAAGCCAGCGCGCCACATCCGATAGGGCACCAATTATCGCCAGAGCCGTAACACAAAGGCTCTAGTTCGGAGCAGCGGCAGTTCGTACCGTGGCGCGGTGCCACTGAAGTTCAAACAGCTGCGTGCCGCTTTGGCAAGTGACGGCTGGGGGGTCGTCCGCCAGCGCGGCTCGCACGAAACCTGGCGTAACAACGAAGGGAATCTAACTGTCACGATTGCCGGGAAAGACTCAGATACAATCCCAGCAGGCACGCTCGCCGCTATTCGTCGATCAACCGGACTGGATCATCTGCGATGAAGGACTACCTCGTCATCTATGAACAAGCTGAGGACGGCGGCTGGGGCGCACACAGTCCCGACGTCGAAGGCGTATTCGCAGTCGGCTCCACCCGGGCGGAAGCTGAGTCAAGGATCGGCGAAGCGCTCGCAGCGCATCTTTCGCAGTTGGCCGCGCAGGGTGAAGCGATCCCGCAGCCACGAACCGCCGCTGGCCACGTCGCCGCCTGAACGGCGCAGCTCAGCCAACCGCCTAGAGGCGAACCTCAACGCTCGTCGCTTTTACCACCGCTGAGGCCGACATTCCGGCCTTCAGCCCGAGCTCCTCTGCCGCCTCGCGCGTGATTACCGAGACGATCCGGTAGCTGCCGCAGGCCATCTCTATCTTCGCCATCACGCCGTCCTTCTCGACCGAGACGATGGTTCCCTCGAGCTGGTTGCGGGCCGATAGGCCGCTGTCAGGAGCGCGATCGCCGACGAGCAGCCTCAGCGCTGCGGCGTCAACGGTTCGCTGCCCGCCGGATGAGCGCTCGAACTTGATTCGGCCGTCCTTTTCCCAGCGGCGCAGGGTGTCGACGCTGACGCCAAGGATTGCGGCTGCCGCGCCAATTCGTATCTGCTCGCTCATATTCCCGACCTTACCTTTCGTCGCTTTCAGCGGGTCCGAGTATTCGCTCGACTGTGATGTGCTGCGGGCTGCCGCGTAGTTCGCTGAGCGTCCCCACTTGGACGATCTTGCCGCCGTCCATCACGGCGACGTTGTCGGCCAGCTCAGCAGCGTCAGCTGGGTCGTGCGTGACGACAACCGTTGGGACAGGCACCTCGGCCAGCAGCCCAGCAAGCTCAGCGCGCACCTCGCGGCGAGTGAGTGTGTCGAGCGCTGAGAGCGGCTCGTCGAGCAGCAGAACATCGGGGTCGCGGGCCAGCGCGCGAGCGAGCGCAACGCGCTGGCGCTCGCCGCCGGAGAGGCTCGACGGCATCGCCGCCGCTAGCTCGCCAACGCCGAAGCGGCTCAGCATCTCCGGCGCAGCATCGGCGCTTGCGAACTCAACGTTTTCCAGGACCGTCATATGCGGGAAGAGCGCATAATCCTGAAAGACAAGCCCGACGCTGCGCTCCTCGGGGGAGAGGTTGATTCCCTCCGACGCGTCGAACCAGCAATGCGCGCCGAGCCGGACATGCCCGCGGGCAGGCTGCAGCAGCCCGGCGATAGCGCGCAGCACGCTGCTCTTCCCCGCGCCGGAGGGTCCGAGCAGCGCAACCGTCTGGCCGGGGTCAACGCCAAGCTCGAGATCGATCGTTAGATCGCCGAGCTGGTGGCCGATTGCGATTTCGAGTCTGTCCATAGATGGGGCAGCTTTGAGAGCAGCAGAATTGCGGCACTGACCGCCAGCAGCAGTATCCCGATTGCGATTGCCGAATCGAGGCTTACTGGAAGCTCAGCGTAAACCGCGAGCGGCAGCGTCTGAGTGACTCCAGCAACGCTGCCAGCGAAGACGAGCGTGGCGCCAAACTCGCCAACGCCGCGAGCGAATGCCAGCGCCCAGTGTGCGTGCGGCGTCGAGGCAGTGGCCGTCGATCGCGGCGAAGGCGCTGATCGCTGAGCGCAGGTAGAACGGTGCCGCCACAAACGTCACGGCCAAGACGACGGCAACTTCAGTGAATGGAATCGTGATCCCGGCGCTAACGAGCGCTCCGCCAAACGGCCCGTTCGGGCCGAATGCCACGATC
Organism: uncultured Solirubrobacterales bacterium; assembly: GCA_903821395.1. Classification (GTDB taxonomy): domain Bacteria; phylum Actinomycetota; class Thermoleophilia; order Solirubrobacterales; family Solirubrobacteraceae; genus F1-60-MAGs163. The sequence goes on from CAIJLJ010000039.1 coordinate 2,118, forward strand.
AGCGCGATTCCCGCGACCGCCGGCGGCAGCACCAGCGGCAGTTCGATCAGCGTGATCAGCGCGCGGCGACCGGCGAAGCTACGCCGCGCAATCAGATAGGCGGCGGGAGTGCCAAAGAGCAGGATCAGCGCGTCGGCAATCAGGTTTGCCTCAGCGGTAACGCGCACGGCATCAAGCGTCTGCGGACTCGTGAGGAGACCAGGCAACCGCCCTGGCGCAACGCTGGTGACGAGAGCAATCAGCGGGATCGCCAGAAACGCGATCAGCACCACGGCTGCCAGCACGCAGGC
>CAIJLJ010000040.1 GCA_903821395.1 uncultured Solirubrobacterales bacterium
CCGCTTCAATCTCTTTGCAGGCGTCGAGCAGCTGCTCAGGACCCAGCTCCGTGCTGATTCGAACGCAGGCGTTGAGGAACGAGGGCTGGTCGAGGACGAGCCCTACCGGCTCGGTATCATATGTCGAGGAAGACGCGATCACGGTGATGCCCTTCACAGGCATTGCGTCGACGGCGGCCTGCAGATTCTCGCGGCGGCCGCCCACATTGGAGCCGAGACCTAGGTATCCAATCTGCGCAGCAGCCATCTCTACTTCGGTTCCACGAGCAACGCCAGCTGGCGACTCTGGGCCAGCAACCTGCCGTCAGAGGACCAGATCTCGCCATCTTCTTCAACGAAGCCTTCGATCGCGGTGCTACAGCTGAAGACGCCAAGGACCGACTCTGAGGGATCAACCTCTAGCGCCGCCCGCGGGTCGCGGAAATGAATCGTCAGGTCAACTGTCGGTGCGCCAACCGGTTCTGTAAGTCGGGTGAAGACGGCCGGTAGCCAAGCGTCGCAGTAGAGAGCGAGCGCCGCTGCATCAAGCCTTTGCGGTTCGTTGAGCCGCATCCACCCTCCACTAATCGCCTCATCCGAACCGCTGAACGGGAGCGCACCAAGCGCCGGGCGCATCTGCACTTGGTGGGCGATTGGCGGCATCTGCTCAACCACGGGAATCGGCTCTATCGCCTCGGCGGCGAGCGCTTTTGGCATCTCAGCGACGAACGGGCGCTTGTCTGAGAACTGACCGGCGAAAGCTCCGAGCGCCAGCAGGCAACACTTGCCGTCCTGCTCGAGCCTGGCGCTCAGCGTCGTCAGTGTCCGCCCCGACCGTTCTACCTTGACCTCGATCTGCATCGGACCGGCAACCGGCGGACTTAGATAATGGAGCGTAATCGAACGGGCTTCGCGCTCGGCGTCGCCCAGCTCAGCGGCCATCGCACGAACCATGATCGCCGCCAGATAACCGCCGTTAGGTCCGCGCGGCGCCGACCAGTCAACGTCACAGAGTGCACTGAAGCGCCCGTCGCCGAGCGGCTCAACCGCGGTCGCGAGTTCAAACGGCGTGCTCATCGACCGGCCGCGCTGTGCCAGACCTCGACCGAAACCGACTCAACAGCCAGAGCGATCGGCGGCTCGGGCTTCGTCGCCTTGACCCAGACCTCAAGCGCATCGAACTCATCGAGCAGCTGATTGGCCACCTCGGTGCAGAGCGCCTCGAGCGTTCGGTAGGAACGGCGCTGAGCGACGAGCGCGACGAATTCGCAGACGCGGCCGTAATCGACTGTGTCCTCGACACGATCCGTCACCGTCGCGTCGCAGGAGCCGACGTCGAAGCGCAGGTCGAAGACAAGACGCTGGCCAATCTCCTGCTCAGCATCGCTGACGCCATGGTGCGTGTAGAGCGATAGGCCGGTGACCTCAATGCTGGTCGCGGCCAGCTCTGTACTTCGCTCGTCGAATTCCTCATCGAACTCTTCGTTCTCTTCGTGATCTTCGTCAGCGGCCATCGCGCGCCAACGTAGCACTAGCCAGCTTCAAGCCGTCGACGGTTTCTCGCACGTCATGAACGCGGAAGACCGACGCGCCGCGCTCAAAAGCCAGAACGTTGGCGGCGACAGTTGCTGCAACTCGTTGGTCGGGCTGCTGAGCGCCTGTCAGTTCGCCGAGAAAACGTTTGCGCGAAAGGCCGATCACGACTGGAAAACCGATTGCCGCAACTGCGTCGAGGTTGGCCAGCAGATCAAGGTTATGCTCGATCGTCTTGCCAAAGCCGATGCCCGGATCGACGGCAATCCGTTCGCGAGCTATTCCGGCCGCTAGAGCTAGCTCGGCGCGCTCGCTAAGAAATTCACAAACCTCGGCAACAACATTGTTGTACTGCGGATCATCCTGCATCGTCTGCGGCGAGCCGAGCATGTGCATCAGGCAGCAGTCGCAACCGGCATCAGCAACGAGCTGCGCCATCTGTGGCTCGGCGGTAAAGCCGCTGACGTCGTTGATGTAGCTGGCCCCAGCTGCTAGCGCGGCGCTTGCGACGGCGACCTTCATCGTGTCGACGCTGATCTGCACCTGCGGCGCCGCGGCGGCGATTCCCTCGATTACTGGAATCACGCGCCGGAGCTCCTCCTGCTCGGAAACGGGCTCAGCACCGGGGCGTGTTGACTCACCGCCGACGTCAATGATTGCCGCGCCCTGCTCGACCAAATCAAGACTGTGAGCGATCGCGGCCTCAGCGCTTGGCAGCAGGCCGCCATCGGAGAACGAGTCCGGCGTTGCGTTGCAGACGCCCATCACCTTCCAACCAGCGCTCATCGGGCTCCCGGCGCGCGCCGTGAATCAGGCCGGTTCAGGCTTCTCGGGCAGATCGAGGCCGCGTGCCTCAAGCGCGCCGCCGGCGAGACCGGGCCGCGTCGTTGGCCGCGGTGCATCACGCTCGGCCTCTGTGGCGCCTTCAGCGTCGCCGTCCGTCGGCGGCGCAGGAGCGTCGTCAGGCCCGAAGACGTCTTCTTCGTTCTTGCCGTCCAGCAGCGCGAGGAACTCATTCTTTTCGATCGTCTCACGCTTGAGCAAGACCCGTGAAGTTGTTTCGAGCACTTCGCGGTGCTCAGTCAGCATGTCCTTCGCGCGCTGGTGCGCGGACTCAACAATGCGGCGAATCTCATCATCAATCTCGCGCGCAATCTCGTCGGAGTAGTCAGGCTCGGACGAGAACTCACGGCCGAGGAATGGCTGCCCTTGATCGCGGCCGAAGACGCGCGGACCGAGCCGTTCGCTCATGCCAAAGCGCATCACCATCTGCTTGGCGGTCGCCGTTACCTTCTCGATGTCGTTTGATGCGCCCGTAGTGATCTCACTGAAGACGATCTCCTCGGCGGCGCGGCCACCGAGCGTCATCGCCATCGAATCGAGCAGCTCGGCGCGGGTCGTCAGGAAGCGATCCTCCTGCGGCATCGAGATCGTGTAACCGAGGGCTTGGCCGCGACTGACGATTGAGATCTTGTGCACTGGATCGGAGAACTCGAGGTAGTGGCCGACGATCGCGTGGCCCATCTCGTGGAAGGCGGTGATGAGCCGTTCCTTGTCGCTCATCACGCGAGTCTTCTTCTCAGGGCCTGCGATTACGCGCATGATCCCCTCTTCAAGTTCAACCTGAGTTACCTCGCGCTTGCCGTGGCGGGCCGCCAGCAGCGCCGCCTCGTTGACGAGGTTGGCTAGATCGGCTCCCGTGAACCCAGGCGTCTGGCCAGCGAGCGTGTCGGTGTCAATCTCCTTCGCCAGTGGCTTGCCACGGGTGTGAACGTCGAGGATCCGTGCGCGGCCCTTACGGTCAGGACGGTCGACGACGATCTGCCGGTCGAAGCGGCCTGGACGCAGCAGCGCCGGGTCAAGAATGTCGGGTCGGTTGGTGGCGGCGATCAGGATCACGTTGTCGGTCATCGTGAAGCCGTCCATCTCAACGAGCAGCTGGTTGAGCGTCTGCTCGCGCTCGTCGTGACCGCCGCCCATGCCGGCGCCGCGATGGCGACCAACGGCGTCGATCTCGTCGACGAAGATGATGCAGGGCGAGTTCTGCTTCGCCTGCTCGAAAAGGTCACGCACACGGCTGGCACCGACGCCGACGAACATCTCTACGAAGTCGGAGCCGGAGATTGAGAAGAATGGAACGCCAGCCTCGCCAGCAACAGCGCGGGCCAGCAAAGTCTTACCGGTGCCTGGAGGGC
>CAIJLJ010000041.1 GCA_903821395.1 uncultured Solirubrobacterales bacterium
AGCTGTCTGCGTCAACGACGCGATGCTCAACTACGTTGCGCTGGAGCTGCCGATGGGCGGCGCTAAGACCTCCGGAATCGGCTCGCGCCACGGCGCCGGCGGAATCCGCAAGTTCTGCCAGCAGCAGTCGATCCTCGTCTCGCGCCTGCATCCCAAGCGCGACGTGCACATGTTCCCGTACACCGAGAAGATGACCAATCGCCTCGGCAAGTTGTTCGCGTTCCTTTATGGCCGCGGCAACCGTGACTAAGACGCGCTGCGGCTCGACTGGCGAACCACAAGCTTCGTTGGGACGTAACGGTTTTTGATCGGCGTGCTCGGATCCCCGATCAGCTCAAGCAGCATGTCGACTGCGCCGGCGCCGATCTCTTCGGGGGCGAGCGAGAGCGATGTAAGGCCAGGTTTGCTCGTCGCTGCGGAAGCGCTGTCGGTGCATGCTGCAAGCATAAGATCGCCCGGGACGTCGAGGCCAAGTTCGCGCGCCGCTGATAGCGCGCCAAGGCCGAGCCCGTCAAGTGGGGCGTAGATCGCGTCCGGAGGGTTTGGAGTTGAAAGCAGCTCAAGAGCGGCCTCCCTGCCGGTCGCAGCTGAGTAGTCAGCGACAGCCCTCGATTCGATCGGCTCGCAACCGTTACGCGCGCACCAGTCCTCGTATTCGCCTGTAATGTCGATTGCGAATGAATTGACGCGCTCCAACGCGATCAGTGCGATCCGTTTTGCGCCGCTGGCAGCTAGGTGGTCTAGCACCGCAGTCGTTCCATTGCGGTGGTCGGTGTCAATCCACGGAGTCGCATCATCGTCGAGATCACGCCCGGTACTGACGATCTGCAGCCCGCGCTGGCGCGCCGCTGCTAGTGCTTCGTCGCCTGGTTCAGGATCGATCGCAATCATTCCGTCGGCGCTGAAATCTGGCGGCGGCTCTCCGTCAGCGCTGCCGCCCGGAAGTGTTACCAGCGCGAAGCCATGTTCGAGCGCTGCCGAGGTGGCTGCGTTGAGTAGCCGCCTGAAGTAGTCGAACTCGACGAAGGCTGCAGAGCTGCCGCCCAGCATCGAGACCTTCAGCGCGATTAGGCCGTAGCGGCCGCTGCCGAGGCTGCGCGCGTTCGCTGACGGCCGGTAGCCGAGGCTGCGCGCTACCTCGTGAACGTGCGTTCTAGTGGCGTCAGAGATTCGGCCCTTGCCGTTCAGCGCGTGGGAGACGGTCGTGATTGAAACACCCGCTGCAGCGGCAACTTCGGTGATCCGGGGCCTGCGCTCTGGTGCTCTTGAAGTGGCCATTTATGTTGACAATGTGGGGAGGGTTTGAGAGTGTGAACGTAGAGCTTGCAAAAACGTTTTGGCAACCTACCACGAAAGGCACTAAATGGGAAGAACAGAGCCAGAAGATCGAACGATGTGGACCAGCCTCCTGCACGCAGGTTTGGTCGGGTCATTCATGCGCCTGCCGCACGTCCCAGCCGATTCCGCAGCCTTGAAAGCTGCGGGTGCAAAGGCCGCGATTTACGGGATTCCCTTTGACGCCACGAACATCAGCCGCACCGGCGCCAACTACGGTCCGCGGGGGATCCGTGAGGTCTCCTGCCAGTTCCTCTCCTACAACGCGATGTTCGACTTCGATCTAATCGACGCGCTAGCACCTGTTGACTGCGGCGACTGCGACGTAATCCTCGCCAACGCCGAGCGCACGTTTGAGAATGCCCAGGCAGACATCGGCCAGATCTTGGCTGCCGGCGCTCTGCCAGTCACTCTCGGCGGCGACCATTCGATCTCGATCCCCGCGGTTCGCGCCGTGCGCGAGGTCAATGACGATCCAGGGCTGATCCTCGTTGACACCCACCTCGACACCGCCCCCGACGTTGGAGGAGAGCTGCTTAACCACTGCTGCCCAATCACCCGCGCCGTTGACGCTGGCTTCGATCCAAAGAAGATCGCCCTAGTCGGAATCTCCGGCTGGATGAACCCGCGGACCGAGATTGAGTACTGCCGCGAGCAGGGAATCACCGTGATCTGGCTTGAGGACATCTGGGAGAACGGAACAGCCTGGGCCGTGAATAAGGCGCTCGAGGTTGCTGGCGCATCTAGCGACGGCCACTACCTCTCGTTCGACGTCGACAGCCTTGACTCGGCGCACGCACCCGGGACCTGCTGCCCGACCCCGGGCGGCCTGACAAGTCGCGAGGCAATCGAGATCGTCCGCGGCGTCAGTGCGAACGGACTGCTCGGAGTTGACGTCGTCGAAGCTGCCCCAAGCCTCGACGCGACCCCAGCGACCTCACTAATCGCCGGGCGGATCGCGATCGAAGCGATGGCATTCCACGCTGGAGCCGGGAAGTAGCAACGTGGCCAACGTCCTGCTCGCCCAGCTGACCCCGCTGCCAGGTGACTTGGCGGCGAACGCCTCCGCGGTCGCGGCGGCGCTCGGGGCGCATGGCGACGTTGACCTCGCAGTATTTCCCGAGATGTTCCTCGGTGGCTACGACCTGAGCCGCGTTAGCGAGACTGCTACGGCGCTGGACGGCCCGGAGGTCGCGGTTGTTCGAGGCGCTGCGAAGGGTGCGAGCACAGCGGTGATAATCGGCATAGCCGAGCAGTGCGATGGCGGCGCCGCAAATTCGCTGGTGGCGATTGGCAGCGACGGCGAGATCGTCGGCGTGCACCGCAAGACGACGCTCTGGGGCGCCGAGGAGGAGGCGTTCGTGGCTGGCGAGAGTTTGACGACCGTCGATCTCGCTGGCCACAAGATTGGCCTGATGCTCTGTTACGAGATTGAGTTCCCGGAGATAGCTCGGGCTTTGGCGCTCGCAGGCGCCGATCTGCTCGTTACAGCATCGGCCAACATGGCCCCCTATTACGACGACCATGAGCTGGCGTCGCGTGCCCGAGCGCTAGATAACCGCTTGTGCCATATCTACGTAAACCGCAGCGGCTCGGAGAACGGCCTGGAGTTTGTTGCCGGCACGCGTCTGATTGATGACGACGGTCAGATAATTGCTTCCGCCGAGGGCGCCACTGAGCAGCTGTTCGTTGCGAAGATCCCGGCAGTAACTGCCGCCGAGGGGCCTGCCGACTACCTCCGCAACCTTCCTTCAGTTACCAGCGTTGTTAGTGGCAACTAGCGCCGGCGGTTAGCTGTCTTCGCCAAGGCACGCGCTGAGCGTCGCTTGGTCGAGCCCAGCTTCGCGCAGGATTTCTTCGCTGTGCTCGCCGAGACGCGGCGCAGCGGGGCTCGTTCGCGACGGGGTTTGCGAGAAGTGGATCGCCGGCCCGAGCGTTCGGATCGTCCCGGCAGTCGGATGTTCGACTTCGGCAAGAACGCCAGCGGCAAGCATCGAAGGGTCGGCCATCAGATCGGTCAGGTCCTGCACAGCTGCACACGGCACCCCACGCGCTTCGAGCAGCCCCAGCCATTCGTCGCGGCCGCGCGACGCGATCCGCTCGGAAAGCATCGGGATCAAGACGTCCCGGTTATCAACGCGAGCCGGGTTCCCACTAAAGCGAGGGTCATCCGTAAGCTCGTCGGCGCCTAGAACCTCACATAGGCCAGCCCAGTTTGCGTCTGAGACGACTGCGATCGCCAGCCACTTTCCATCTGAAGCCTCGAAGGCTTGATACGGGATCGTGTCGTCGAAAGCCGGCAGCTCCATCGTCTCGGGGTCGCAGATCACGCGGTAGGCCTGCGCCGTGAGGATTGCCTCAAGTAGCGACACGTCAATCCGTTGCCCTTTGCCGGTTCGCTCGCGCACGTAGAGTGCGGCGAGGATTCCTTGGACGCCTTGCGCGGCAGCGTAAGTGTCTGCAACCGTGATGCAGGCGAGCCGCGGCTCGCCGTCCTGCGTGCCCTGGCGCGAGAGCACGCCTGTTAGGGCCTGGAGGATCAGATCCAGCGCCGGCTTGCGGCCTAGCTCCTCGGCCGGTCCGAAGCCTGAGATCGAGCAGTAGATCAGTCTTTCGTTTGATCCACGCAGATCGGCTTCGCCAATTCCAATTCGCTCAGCAACACCGGGGCGGAAGTTCTCGACAACGATGTCCGCCGTTTCGACCAGCTTTGCAGCCGCAGTGCGGCCAGCTTCGGTCTTTAGGTCAAGGACGACACTGCGCTTGCCGCGGTTGAGCGCCATGAAGTTCATTCCCTCGCCGCCGAGGAAGGGTGGGCCGAAGTGGCGCGCATCGTCACCGCCAGGTGACTCAACTTTGATCACTTCGGCTCCGAGATCGGCCAGCACCATCGTGCACAGTGGCCCGGCGAAGAGCCGTGTGAAGTCAACGACTTTGAGGCCGTCGAGCGGAGTATCGATTGAGCTGCCTGTCATCAGAACACGGTCCTTGCTGATTCGGTTGGTGATTTAGCTTCGTCTTTCAGGATCTCGAGCATCGCTGCGTGAGCCTCATCGCCAAGTAGCTCGGTTGCTAGCGAGCTGCCCTCGAAGAGCGCTAGAGCCTGCTCGAGTGAGGCTGGCAGCGGTGGGAGCCCGCGCTGCGAGTAGGCATCGCCGGTTGTCATCGGCGGCGGCGTTGCGCCGCGCTCAAGTCCGCTCAGGCCGGCGATGATCTGGGCCGCGAGAGGGAGATACGGGTTCGCATCGGAAGCTGCGTCGCGCTGCTCGATGCGTGCGACGGCTTCGCTCTCGTTGATCACGCGCAGCGCGACGGTGCGGTTGTCGCCACCCCAGCAGACTACGGTCGGGCAGAACGAGTGGTCGTCGCGGCGAAGATAGGCGCGCGCCGTCGGCGATCCAAGCACCGTCATCTCTGGCATTGCCTCGAGCAGTCCGGCGAGATACGACTGCCCATCGGCGCTCATCTCGTCCGTGTCCGCCGACCAGAAGCGGTTGTTATCGCCTGTCCAGAGGCTCTGGTGGAAGTGCATGCCGCTGCCTGAGTTCTCTGGCCAAGGTTTGGCGTCGAAGCTAATCCCATACCCGGCGCCCTCTGCGATCTCGCGCGCCCATGAGCGCAGCAGGATGATCTGGTCGGCGGCAGCGAGCGCGTCGCCGTGGTGCAGGTTGACTTCGAACTGCCCACCACCGTATTCGCAGTTACTCGCCGTCACCGGCACGCCGTTGTTGCGAAGCGCGCGGATCGGCCGCAGTACCGGCTCGTAGCGTTCGCCAGCGACGATCCCGTACTGCTCGATCGTGTCAAAGACCGGACGGCCGGTTGCCGGGTCGCTGAGGAAGAACTCCAGCTCGGCGGCGGCGATCACGCGCGAACCGATCGCGGCGGCCTTCGCGATCGCGCGACGGAGGACTGAGCGTGTGCACCAGGGGCTCTCCGACCCGTCCGCGGCGACTAGGTCGCAGAGCGCAAGCTTTCCGCCGCTGTCGCCGGGGAGGAGGTAGACCGCGTCGGCGTCGGGCCTGAGCGTCAGCTCTCCGTCTACCGATTGCCAACCGGCCTCGGCGGCGGTTACCGTTGCTGGCTCGTTGCCAGATGGCGCTGCGAGCGTGTGCAGTCGCCCTTCGCGGTCAACCCAGCCGAGCTGCGCCCAGCCTCCCATCAGCCGACTTCCCCGTAACGCTCAATGTCCCAATCCGAAACCTGGTCTGAGCCGGCCGCCGCATCGCTTCGCATAGCTGCTTCGCGGCGGGCTAGCTCGAGCGTGTCGTGGACGAACATCTC
>CAIJLJ010000042.1 GCA_903821395.1 uncultured Solirubrobacterales bacterium
AAGGTTTCGAAGTCGCGCCCAACTGAGGCGATCTCCTCGAAGCGCGTTACCGACCAGAAGCCTTCCTCGTGGGCGAAACCTTCAAGCGGGCTCCAGTGCACTGGCTGCTCATTGCGCAGCCGTTCAAAGACTTCGTGGGGCGGTCCGTCTTCCCAAAGCGAGAGGTCGCTGAGGTCGATTTGGTTGAGGTCGCTGCCTGCGGTTGTGGTCATTTAGGCTGGGCTCCTGAGCGGACTTGACAGTGTGTCAAGTAATCACCCTAGCGGATCAACCGGCGAGCGTCCATCGCTCGGACGCCTATCGTGTAATGAATGCTAGGAGTTGCTCTTGCAGCATTAACGCTCGCCGCGGGCGCACACGGAGCCGCCGCCGCGCGTCCGCCGATCGTCTGGAATGCGATCCCCTACTCAGCTAAGCGCAAGAGCGAGATGTCGGCCTATTCTCGTCGCCACTACGGCTTCAGCGGGTCTGAGCTGCGCAATCCAAAGGTGATCGTCGAGCATCTCACCGAGTCGTCGACATTCAGTGCGGCGTGGAACACGTTCGCGCCCGATGTTGCTGACAGCGAACTTCATGAGCTGCCGGGAGTTTGCGCCCACTTCATTATCGATCAGTACGGCACGATCCATCAGCTCGTTCCGATCACGCTGATGTGTCGCCACACGGTTGGCCTCAACTGGACAGCGATTGGGATTGAGCACGTTGGCTTTACGCCGAACGACGTTCTCACGCGCTCGCGGGTGATGTCAGCGTCGCTGAGGTTGACGAATTGGCTCCGCTGCCGGGAAGGCATCGCAATAAACAACGTGATCGGTCACAACGAGAGTCTGAAGTCGCCGTATCACCATGAGCGAATTGCTCGGCTGCGCGGCCAAACGCACGACGATTTTCCCACCAGTTCGATGGTCAAGTACCGCGCCGCCCTGCGCAAGATGACGTGCTGAACACGCCGCGCGTCACCTTCCTCGGCCACTCGACGGTGGCGATTGAGGACTCCGGAGTTCGACTGCTTACCGACCCCTTGCTGCGCGGCCGCGTCGGTCATCTCCGCCGTCACGTAAAGGCAGTTGATTCCCAGGCATGGAGCAATCTGGACGGCGTGCTGATCTCGCACCTCCATCACGATCACTTTGACCGGCGCTCGCTCGAACTGCTCGATCGCGCTACTCGAATCATCGTGCCAGCTGGCGGTGGGGCTCTAGTGCGCGAGCTCGGCTTTAGCTCGGTCGAAGAGGTTGTCGCCGGCGACAACCTAAGCTTCGGCTCGGTCACAGTGACTGCAGTGCATGCTGAGCATGACGATGGCCGCGGGCCTCGGAGCAGTCATCGGGCCCAGCCGGTGGGCTACGTCATCGAGGGTTCGAGCAGGACCTACTTCGCTGGAGACACCGACATCTTCAGTGAGATGGATCGGATTGGCCAGCCGCAGCTCGACCTCGCACTAATCCCAGTGTGGGGGTGGGGTCCGACGCTCGGGCCTGGCCACCTTGACCCGCGATCGGCAGCTGAGGCGCTCGCCATGCTCGGCGCCCGTAGCGCCGTGCCAATCCATTGGGGAACTCTCTACCCCTTTGGTCTAGCGCGACTGCGTCCGCGCGCGCTGAGCGACCCGCCTCACCTCTTTAAGCGCTACGCCGCCGACCTTGCTCCGCAGAGCGAAGTAAAGATTCTTGCCCCCGGCCAGTGGACCGCGGTTTAGCTCCGCTCAGGCCGGCGCATCGCAGCAACAACCCAAGCCAGCAGAACCGCCTGCAGCGGCAGCCGGGCCCAGAGCGCTTGCTTTGGAATCTTCGGGAATCGCTCGGGGTGAGTTGCCATCTCGATGTTGGCAGGGAAGACGCCAATCAGAGTCAGGATCGCCAGAATTCCCCCACCACGGCGAACTCGCGCATCTGGGCAGATCAGCGCGGCGCCGGCAACCACCTCGGTCACACCGCTGATGAAGATCAGCTCATCGTGAGCTGGCAACCACTCCGGCATCATTGGCCGGTAGAACCAAGGACGGAGGAAGTGCATTGCTCCGGCATAGATAAGAGCGGGGCCGCAGAGGAATCGGATCAAGCGCATCAGCGAAGCTTAGGCGCCGGGAACTGGCGGGAGCGTGAAGGCTTGGTCTCCCAGCGCGATCACCGGTTCCTCGCTGCCATCGGCGCGCGCGGTAATCGACAGCGGGTACTCAGCACTATCGGTCTCAAAGACGGCCATCGCGACGTTGCGCCCGCCTAACGCGGCGGCTAGGGCGCTGACGCCATCGACGAGATGCTCGATCCCGCCGATCGTTCCAGCGATCTCGCCGCTCACCGGATCAACATTGAACGGCGGTAGTGGCTTCACTTCCGGTAGCACGGCTGGGGTTGGCTCGAGCTCGGCGCCGTGGTCGATCAGGACGATCCGGTCGCCGAGGTCCACTTCGATCGCGCAGAAGCGCTCGCAGTCGATTGTCGCCGGCCCAACGCCGGGCTCACGGTCGACGACGGCTAGCGCACGAACTGCGTTTGAGTGGTGGAGGAATTCACGCAAAGTCACGACGGCGAAGTCGAGCTCGCCAACGCTGCTGACCGTTTCCTGCACCTCTGCATCGGGCTGTTCCATCGCAGTGGACGCTATCAGCGACGATGCGGCGGGTCGGCCTGCGAAGCTGTAGTAGTGGGATTCTCGCTGACAGGCCCAAGTTTGACTCTGCGCCCGCCGCAGCCGGACGACGCCGCCGCCCTGCTTGAGCTGGCGTCCGATTCGGAGGTGACGCGTTGGTTCTCCTGGGGCCCTTACACCGAGATCGAGCAGCCGCTGGCGTATATCGAGCGCTGCGCCGGGCAACGCGAACGCGGGGAGCAGCTTGACCTGCTGATTATCGACCACGAACTCGGCCCCGCCGGGATAACCGGCCTCAGTGAGTTCAACTTCCGCGACCGCCGCTGCATCGTTGGCACCTGGCTTGGTGCCGACTTTTGGGGGACGCATGTCAATCGCGAGTCGAAGGCGATGGTTGCTCACCTCGGTTTTGAGCTGCTCGGGATGAACCGCATCGGCTCGTACTCCAACCCGCAGAACGAGCGCTCGACCAGCGCGCTGGAGGCTGTCGGCTATTCGCGTGAGGGCGTCCTGCGCCAGTGGCACCGTCATGGCGCGCGCTACCTCGACGTCAACATCTTCGGGATGCTTCGAGAGGAGTGGCTCGCCAGCGAGCAGGCCGAAATCGAAGTAGTGAGTGAAGGGACGCCGCCGAGCGCGTTCCTGCAGGCTTCCTAGTCGCGCGCGCTCCAGCTGAATCCGCGAACGGCGAGGATCACACAGGCCAACGTCCAGACTGCGACAACGGCGAGGTCGGAAAGATGGTCGGCGATCGGTGCTCCGGTCACGAGTGCGGCGCTGATCCCGTTAATCACGTGCACCAGCGGCAATGCGTTGGCGATGTCGCGCAAGAAGGTTGGGACGTGGGCAACGTCAAAGAAGACGCCCGAGATAAAAATCATCGGTAGGAAGACAAGATTGGTGTAGGCCGGGGCGGCCTCAAAGTTTGGGATCACGTGCGAGAAAGCGACGCCCATCGAGGCGAAGCAGGCGACTCCGAGGACGGTGAATATGGCCAGCTCAGCCCAGTTCTTCGGCCAGCCAAGGCCAAAGAAGAACTTGCCGGCGACGATGATGATCAGGATCTGAATCACGGCGTTGGTTGCCGCGCTGCCGATGATTCCTGTGAGATAGGAGGTGCCGGGCAGTGGCGTACCGCGTACGCGCTTGAGCACGCCCTGCTCGCGGAGAAAGGTCATCTGAGTGGCGAGCGCGTTAAAGGTTGTCGCCATCACGCTGAGGCCCGCGATCCCTGGCACGAGCACATCGAGGTTTGCTTGGCTGCCGCTAAATACAGCTCCGAATAGGAAGAGAAAGATCAGCGGCAGTACGAAGCTGAAAAATGCTGCCGTCGGGTTGCGCCAGAACATCTTGCGCTCGAGGCGGTACTGGCGCCAAGCAAGTGTTGTGTCGCTCATTGCGGCACCTCGCTCGCTTCGTCGGCGGTTAGTTCTAGGTAGACATCTTCGAGCGAGGGACGAACAACAGAGCAGTCGGCTAGTGACTCTCCGCGGGCGATTGCATCGCCGGTGAGGCGGTGGAGCAGCTCGGTCGGGTCGTCGACCTCTTCGCTGATCAGCGTGCCGTCTTCGCCGCGCCAACTGACGCGGTAGCGAGCCGACGCCTCACTCAGCGTGTCAGGCGGGCCTTCGGCGAGGATCTTGCCGCTCTTGATGATTGCCACTCGGTCGCAGAGCTCTTGCGCCTCTTCGAGATAGTGGGTCGTCAGCAGAACGGTCTTGCCGAGCTCGCGCAGTCGCTTGATCGTCATCCATGCGGCGCGGCGGGCCGCGGGGTCGAAGCCCGTCGTCGGCTCGTCGAGGAAGATCAGATCCGGGTCGCCAATCAGTGCCAGTGCGAGGTCAAGCCTGCGCTGTTGACCGCCAGAGAGCGTTCGCACCAGCGCCGTTGCCTGGGCATCGTCGTCAAGGCCAACAATTGCCAGCACCTCGTCAACGTTGCGGGGGTGGGGGTAGAGCCCGGCCCAGTGAGCGACCGCTTCGCGGACGCGGACGTGGCGGTACATGCCGGAGCTCTGCAGAACGATGCCAACGCGCTCGCGCAGCGCGCGAGGGCGCTCGGCGGGGTTAAACCCGAGCACCGAGACGCTGCCGCTGGTACTTGTGCGGTAACCCTCGAGAATCTCAACGGTTGTCGTTTTGCCGGCGCCATTAGGGCCAAGCAGCCCGAAAATCTCGCCTTCTGCGACCTCAAAGCTGACGCCGCCGACGGCCTCGTGGTCGTCATAGGACTTGTGCAGGTCGGCGACCGTGATTGCTGGCTTTGCACTGGGCACCGCGCAATGATCGCAGGACGATGCTGCAATTCGGTTATCGGCAGCGCAGAGTGGCTCAAATGTCGCGATACTGAGTCGATGGCCAAAGCACGACCAATTCCCGGGCTAACCGGGCAGATGCGCTATTCGGACGCTGCCACAGCAACGATTGCGGTCCGCAGCGACGAGCTTTTCGACCATGCAGCCGGCGTACTCGACGTAACCCAAATCGAAGCTGTACACGCGATGCGCGTCGCGACGCGGAGGCTTCGCTCGGTGCTTGAGTTCTACGAACCTTGCCTCGACCATGAGCAGCTGGAGCCGATTCTCGCTCAGATCTGCGAACTCGCAGACGTTCTCGGGCAGCGCCGCGACCCCGACGTTGAGCTCGAGGCGCTAGCCGGATTTGCTGCCGCCGCCAGCGAGGCCGAGCGGCCAGGCATTGAGCGCTTCATCGACCGCACCAGCGAGCAGCAGCAGCAGGCCAACGCTGAGCTTGCGCAAATGATTGAACAGATCAAGGCTGATGATCTGCGTGGACGCTTAGCCGCGCTGATCGCGCCCGCGCCAACCGCCGCCGCGGTCGACGGGCCAACTGTTACCAGCCCGGCTGTCGCTGAAGAAACCGACGCTTCGCCCGTAAAGAGCGGCTGGCTGCGGAGGCGATGAGGAGATGAAAGCGCGCAAGGTCAAACATCTCGACCCCGATGGCACGCTCGCCGACAACGCCCAGCGCGTGGTTGCTGTGCGGATCGATGAGCTCTACGACTTCGTTCCAGCGGTCCTTGACCCAAAGCGCGTCAAGAAGCTGCACGCGATGCGGATCGCCGCTAAGCGGCTGCGCTACGTGCTCGAAGTCACCTCCTCAGCCTGCTTTGGCCCATACGCATTGACGGCTACCAAGCGTGTGCGTGAGCTCCAAGACCTGCTCGGTGAGATTCACGACTGCGACATTCAGCTGCCGCGCGTGCAGCAGATCCGCGCCGAGCTCAGTGAGGAAGCCGCCGCCGAGCTAGCGCTGCGCGCCGGTGGCGCCGCCGACCTTGATCCGGCCCTAGCCTCAGCGCTCCCGCACAGCGAAGATTGGGCCGGACTCGCCGCGCTGGAGCACTACCTCGCTGTCCGACGTGGCCTGCTCTACGACCGCTTCATCACGGTTTGGCAGGACATTGAGCGATCGGCGATGCGTGCCCGCCTAGAGTACGCAATAGCTGAGCGCCCAACAATGGTCGCCAGCGACACCGAAACGGCAACGATTTAATGAGTGACACCGAAACAGGGACCGACCCGCTAGCGCCTCATTCGCTTGGCCTCGAGCTGCCGTTCGATGCACGCCCGACCGCTGAGGACCCGTTCCCGGCGCCACGTGAGTCGCTCGACCTTGCGGACCCGGCCGTTGCGCTCAATCGTGAGCTCTCATGGGTCGATTTCAATGATCGCGTGCTGCAGCTCTCGGAGCGGTCGGATCAGCCGCTGCTCGAGCGCGTCAAGTTCGCGGCGATCTACTCATCGAACCTCGACGAGTTTTTTATGATCCGCGTCGCCGGTCTGCTCGATCAGGTCGATGCAGGAGTCGACCGCCAGCGCGGCGGTTACTCGCCATCGGGGACGATTGATCAGCTTCATCTTCGAGTTCTGCCGCAGGTCGAACGTCAAGCGCGGCTCGTTGCGGGCACACTGCTGCCGGAATTGGCCGAGCATGGAATCGAGGTCGTCAGCTTGGACTCGCTCTCAGATGTTGAGCAGGCTGAGCTGGCGGAGCGATTCAAGCGTCAGGTCTTGCCTGTGCTGACGCCGCTCGCCGTTGGCCTCGGTCGGCCCTTCCCATACATTTCAAATCTCTCGCTCAGTCTCGCCGTGCTGGTCCGCGACCCGCAGACCGATCAAACGATTTTCGCCCGAGTAAAGGTCCCGAAGGGCTTGATCCCGCGTTTCTTCCCGATCAGCGAGGGAGAATCGCGCTTCGTTCTGCTCGAGGAGCTGATCGCCGCCAACCTGCAGGGGCTCTTCCCGGAGATGGAGGTCATTGACCACGCCTGCTTCCGCGTTACCCGCGACGCCGACTTCGACATCTCCGATGAGGCTGACGACCTGCTCAAGGCGATCGAAGCTGAGCTGAGGCAGCGCCCGTTCGGCGAGGTTGTGCGGCTTGAGATTGAGGCTGGCATAAGCCCTGCGATACGTGAACAGCTGGTCGAGGCGCTGATGGTGGAGGAACGGCAGATCTACTCGGTTCCCGGCCTTCTCGACATGACCGACCTATGGCAGCTGGTCAAGCTGCCGGGCCACTCGGAGCTGCGCGATGCGCCGGCAGCGCCGCTGACCCAGCCACGGCTGGCAGAGGCTGAGGCCGAGGAGCGGTCGATCTTCTCCGTGATTCGCGAAGGCGACGTGCTCGTCCACCATCCATACGAGTCGTTCTCCACCTCGGTTGAGCGCTTTGTCCAAGAGGCCGTTGAAGACCCTGACGTTCTTGCAATCAAGCAGACCGTCTACCGCACCTCCGATGACTCGCCTCTCGTTCCGTCGCTGATCCGCGCCACCGAGAAGGGCAAGCAGGCCGTCTGCCTTGTGGAGCTGAAAGCCCGTTTCGATGAGCGCGCCAACATCTCGTGGGCGCGCAAGCTTGAGCGCGCCGGTGTTCACGTCGTCTACGGCATGCCGGGGATCAAGATCCACGCGAAGTGCGTGCTCGTTGTTCGCCGCGAAGGCGATGGCGTGCGCCGCTACGTCCACGTTGGGACCGGCAACTACCACCCGACCACCGCGCGCCTTTACACAGACTTTGGCCTCTTCACCTGCGACGACAAGATCGGCGCCGACGTCGCCGACATGTTCAACTTCTTGACCGGCTACGGGCGCCCCGCCAACTACCGCGAGGTCCTGGCTGCGCCGCACTTTATGCTCGAGGGGATCCTTGAGCGGATCGAGCGCGTGGTCGCCGCCAAGGTCGAAGGTAAGCACGCGCGAATTCGGATGAAGATGAACGCGCTGGTTCACCCGGAGGTAATCGAGTCGCTCTACCGCGCTTCGCAGGCCGGCGTGCCGATTGAACTCAACGTTCGCGGGATCTGCTGCCTAATCCCAGGCGTGCCCGGAATGTCCGAGAACATCAGCGTGGTCTCGGTCGTTGGGCGCTTCCTCGAGCACTCGCGGATCTACACCTTTGAGCACGGCGACCAAGTTGAGGTTTACATCGGCTCCGCCGATCTGATGCCGCGTAACCTCGATAACCGCGTTGAGTTGCTGACGCCGGTCAAGGATCCAATCTGCCGCGCTGAGGTACTAGACACGCTCGAACGCTGTCTGCGTGACAACGTCAATGCTTGGAAGTTGCAGAGCGACGGAAGCTGGACGCCGGTGATCGCAGGCCCAGGAGACGAGCCACGCTCGGTCCAGCGCGAGCTGCTTGCTTTAACCGCCGCGCGCGCAGCCGAAGCATCGCCCCAAGCGCCGTGAGCGAAGACGAACAGACGCTCCGAGAGCGCGTTCTCGAAGCCGAGATCAAGGTTCCAACGCGCGGCAACCGCAAGCTCACGCAGCTAATTGACGCCGTCAACTCAAACGAGCGGATCAAGTCGACCTGGTACATGGCTGGGCTCAATGCCAACCGGCTCGGAATGTCAGACCACTCTTGGGTTCATATTCAGATTGTCACCAACATCGCCCTGCGGCTAACGAGGCTGCTAGCGAAGCGTGGTGTTGAGACCGGAATCGTTGCCGACCATGGAATGACCGAGCGAGATGCTGAAGTTGTGATCGCCGCCGGAACAATGCTCCATGATCTCGGTCTCTCAATCAATCGCAAAGACCATGAGACCTACTCGCTCTTTCTCGCCGCGGATCTCCTTCCCGCGCTGCTCGAAGATATCTATGAAGAGCCAGAGCGAACGGTGATCGCCAGTGAAGCTATGCACGCGATCATCTCGCACCGTTCGAAGGGCGAACCGCTCACCGTCGAGGGCGCGATCGTTCGGGTTGCTGACGCGCTCGACATGGCGAAGGGCCGCGCGCGGCTGCCGTTCGAGGCGGGGGAGACCAACATCCATTCGCTGTCGGCTTACGCAATCGAAGAGGTCAAGATTCTTCCCGGCCGCGACACAGCAGTTCGCGTGGAGATCGCGATGAGCAACAGCGCGGGGATCTTCCAGGTTGACGAAGGGCTTGGGACGAAGCTTCGCGGCACGCCGCTGGAGCAGCACATCGAGGTCGTAGCGCGGATTGAGGGCGAGCACGAGAAGCGACTCGTGTCCGTATTTCGCCTGTGAGTCGAAGCTCGGACGCCGCCCGTCAGCGACGGCTTGCGGTCATTGTTGGCGCGCTCGTGGTCGTGGCGATCGCTCTCGTCCTTTTCACTGGTCCGCTGAAGCCCGGGAACTCAACTACCACCGCCGCTGCGCCAGCGAGCACCACCGCCGCAGGTTCGACTACAACGGGGCAGCCAAAACCGGCCGCTGACACGGCGCCGCCGCTGGCTACCGGCAGCTACACCGGGCCGGTCCCGATCCTGATGTACCACGTGATCGCTGCGCCCACCGCGAGCACCCCTTTCGCTGAGCTTTGGACGCCGCCCGAGACATTCAAAGCGACCGTTGACCTACTCAAGAACGACGGTTACAGAGGTGTCACGCTTGGGCAAGTCTGGAAGGCGTGGCACGGGGGCCCAGGCCTCCCACCAAAACCGGTTGTCGTCAGCTTCGACGATGGGTACCTGAGCCATTTCGTCAGTGCCCGACCGATCCTGCGCGCCGCCGGCTGGCCGGGCGTTCTAAACCTCGAAGGTAAGAACATCGGTCCGGGCGAGCTCTACACCTGGCAGGTGAAAGCGCTGCTAGCGGCAGGCTGGGAGGTCGATTCGCACACGATGACCCACCCTGACCTCACAACGCTCGGTGACGCTGCGATGCGGACCGAGCTGGTTGATTCGCGCAAGCTGCTGCAGCAGAAGTTCGGTATTCCGGTTGACTTCTTCTGTTACCCATCAGGGAAGAACGACGCCCGAGTCCGTGCCGCCGTGCAGGCCGCGGGATATCAAGCCGCAACAACGGTAGATCCGGGGATCGCGTCGAAGAGCGACAATCCGTATCAGCTCCCCCGGATTCGCGTCAACGGGACCGACTCCGCCGCATCGGTGGCCGCTCGCGTAAAGAGCGGAAATGGCGTCGTTGGCGGCTACTGAGGCCAGAGGGTTGATCTCAGTGGGGTCGCCGCGGCGCTGCCGTTTGCTAGACGGCTTCTAATCCGCCGCGCGGCGGGCGATCAGTGCGTCGGCCGCCACTGCACTGTGTTCACTGAGAATCACTGGGTTGCACTCGATCAGTTCGAGCCCGTCTGCGAGCAGTAGATCGCCGATCCCGGCAGCAAACTGCGCCAGCGCGGTGACCGCCAACTTCGCCCTGCCGCGGCCACCGTCGAGCAGCGGGGCACCGCGCAGGTCGCTTATCGCCGCTGCGATCTCGTCGGCCGAGGCGGGGAGGGGGATTACTGCCGCGTCGCTGAGCAGCTCTGTCCAGATCCCGCCGAGGCCAACAATTAGCGCTGGGACTACCGCGTCAGTGCGCGCGGCGACGATCATTTCGACTCCTGGCTCAGCCATCGCCTCCACGAACAAAGACGCCTTGGTGGCGGCCGGCAGCGCAGTTAGGCGCGCGCAGGCAGCGCGCACGTCGGACTCGTTCTGAAGATCCAGCGCTACCGCCCCGATCTCGCTTTTGTGGCGTAGATCTCGCCCGGAAAGCTTGATTGCGACGCGTCCACCAAGCTCGCTGAGCGCGGCGACGGCATCGTCCTCATCTTGGGCGACGCGGCCGTCGGGAACTGCTAGCCCACGCGCCACCAGTAGGGACTTTGCCTCGTGTTCTGAAAGCCACTCAAGTTCCTCGTCGCCTTCATCTTCGGATGCACGCCGGCAGGCCTCGCCGATAGCGGCAATTCGCTCTGGCGAGCCCCGTTCCTTGATCATCTCGGCGATCACTTGTAGGCCGCTGCGAAGGCCGCAGATCGCCGGGATCCCTTCACTGAGGAGCGACGCGGCAACGTCATCGGGCATTAGCTCAGGAAGAGTCGAGCAGACCAGCAGCTGCGCTGGGCAGTCGGTTGCGGCGCGAACGCCGACGAGCGCTTGCTCCCACAGCTCGGCTGCCTCGTCCGAGAACTCGTCCGGCTGGTCGTAAAGCGTCATTACGCGACCGATGGCAGGGTCGTCAGCGAGCACCCGAATTAGGGCTTCAATCGCGCTGGGGTCACCCCACAGCAGCGAGGTGTAATCGAGCGGGTTGGCGGCCGTCGCCGCGCTGGGAAGGAGCTCTTCTAGGCGGGTGATCGTTTCGGGCTGAAGTCGTGGAAGTGAGACACCAATCTCAGCGGCAAGGTCGGCGCAGACGCTGGAGTCGCCGCCCGAGCAGGTCATCACAGCAACGCCTGCTGGCAGGCCGCTGTGGCCACGGACTGAGAGCGCCTTTGAAATCTCCAGCAGCTCATGCGGGTCCCGCGCCCAGGCTGCACCGGCCGCCTCGGCCATCGCTTGGAACACGCGTAGGTCGCCGGCGACCGCGCCGGTGTGGGCTTGCGCGGCGGCGGCGCCGGCCTCCGATGAACCAGCTTTGAGAATCGTCACCGCAACATCAGCCCTCGCGCAGGCTTCAAGCGCCTCACACCAACGCGCGCCGTCACCCTCAGATTCCAAATAACAGGCAACCGAGCGAACCCCGTCCAGCTCGCAGAACGCTTTGAGATAGTCGGCCGCGTCAACTACGGCCTGGTTGCCGCAGGAGACGACGGTATGGAGCCGCAAGCCGCGGCGAGAGGCGATCGCGTTGATTGCGACGTTGCCGGACTGAGAGATCAGCGCGACCGGCCCCGCATCTCGCGGCCCAACCATGTCTCCCCAGAGCGCGAAATCTTTCGCGATCGAGACGATGCCGTTGCCGTTCGGTCCGCAGACCGGCAGATCGTGTGCAGCGGCCGCTGCTACGAGCGCGGCTTCGTGTTCCTTTCCCTCACGCGACTCGGAGAAGCCGGCTGCGAAGACGACCGCGCCGCCGCATCCCAGCTCGCCAGCCTGCTCAATCACCGGCGCCACGTGTTCGGCCGGAATCGCGATAATCACGGCGTCGGGGGCTTCAGGTAGGTCGGCCAGTGAAGCGAAGCAATCAAAGCCATGGACCTCGTCGCGCCTCGGGTTGACGGCGTAAACCGCGCCGCTGTAATCGAGCCGCTTCAGGTTTAGCAGCGCTTCGCCGCCATAGGACTCGGGGCGGTCAT
>CAIJLJ010000043.1 GCA_903821395.1 uncultured Solirubrobacterales bacterium
CCTTGGCCGTCAGAAATCTCACCGGGGCCACACTGGTTGCCTTGACTCACTGTCGCCTTACCGCCGGTTCGTACGTAGCCGAGCTTTGCCGCTCCGATCGGCGCCCCCTTCGCGAGCTTAACGACACCCGTTCCCTTCAGCAGCACCGATTTCGAGGCCAAAAAACGTGAAAGCTTTGCGTAGCCCTTCAGCGCAGTGATCTTCCCGAGAGCGATCGACTTGCCTGAAACCTTGCCGAGCCGAGTTGAGCCCTTCGCGCCGTTGCCGTAGAGAAGAATTGGACCCGCGTAAGCGCCGCGGCTTGTAACGAGCTGAAGCGAGAGACCGTTGACCTTGGCCGAAGCGACCTTGAGGCTGAACGCCCCGTTGCTCTTGACCGTCGTTGTGACGGCGGCTCCGCTGGTCGGCAACGCCATTACCCGAAGCCCCTTGGCTGCAGGCTTGATGGTGCCGCTAACAGTGAACGTCGAGGCCGCGTCAGCGGCAGCCGGCAGCGCAAAAACTGAGACGGCCGCGATTGAGCTAGCAATGACACGAAGGCGCATTAGTCAAAATCTCCCAAGATTGAATAAGAATTCGACTATAAACGATCACTAGCACTCGCGCGCCAATTCAGCGAACTCTTAACAGTTGACTTTCAACCACCAGCAACGGCGGGCAGAATCTGTACCTCTTGCCCATCCGTGACCGGCGTATCGAGCAGTTCGCCAAAGCGGATGTCGTCGCCGTTGACGTACACGTTGATAAAGCGCCGCAGTGAGCCGTCCTCGTCGCTCAGCCGCTCGCGAAGCTCTGGATAGGCGATGTAGAGCGCCTCGAGCGCTTCACCGACCGTTGATCCCTCTACGGCAACAGCGCCCTCTCCTCCGGCGCTTGCGCGCAGCTGGGTTGGCAGCTTCATCGTGACGCTCATTGAGCACCCCAGGTTCGCTTCGACCTTCGAAGTGAACTCGTCGAAGGTTGGTTCGATCTCAAACGACTCGAAGCTGCCACGGACGGCGTCGAGTGTCTTTAGTCCATCGCCGGTGATGACCGCAACAACCGACTCGTCGCGGCCGATGTCGCCACGCTCGGCTAGCTTCGCCAGAGTCGCGACGGTCACGCCGCCTGCCGTCTCGGTGAAGACTCCTGTCGTTTCAGCGAGCAGACGAATACCCGCGCGGATCTCGTCATCAGTAACCGAGTCGATCGAGCCGCCGCTGCTCTTCGCCAGTTCAAGCGCGTACGGGCCGTCGGCCGGGTTTCCGATCGCGAGCGACTTGGCGATCGTGTCGGGCTTAACCGGCTGGCAGAAGTCGCGGCCCTCGGCCCATGCCGTAGCAACCGGTGAGCAGCCCGCAGCCTGCGCGCCGTTCATTGTTGGTAGCTCGCCTTCGAGCAGGCCTAGATCGAGCCAGTCCGCGAATCCCTTGCCGATCTTTGTGAACAGTGAACCCGACGCGACCGGGGAAACAATCCGGTCTGGGGTGCGCCAGCCGAGCTGCTCGCCGATCTCATAGGCGATGGTCTTCGACCCTTCGGCGTAGTACGGACGGAGGTTAACGTTGACGAAGGCCCAGTTGCGCTCGCCGCTGAGCTCCATGCAGAGCCGATTCACATCGTCGTAGTTGCCACGGACCTTGACCAGGTTGGTGCCGTAGACGCCGGTCGCGAGGATCTTCTGCTCCTCGAGGTTGGCGGGGATGAAGACGTAGCTCTCCATCCCAAGCGCGGCCGCGTTGGCTGCAACGGAGTTGGCAAGGTTGCCGGTCGATGCACAAGCCAGCACTTCGAAGCCGAACGCGCGAGCCCTAGCGGCGGCGACGCTTACGACGCGGTCCTTGAACGAGTGCGTCGGGTTAGCGGCATCGTTCTTGACCCAAACCTCACCTAGGCCGAGCCGCTCGGCAAGCCGATCGGCGCGAATTAGAGGCGTGCAGCCGGCTGCAAGGCCGACGCGCGACGAATTGCGTCCTGACGGACCTGGCGGGCCGTCAGGCAGCGGCAGGAAGTCGGAGTAGCGCCACAGGTTCTGTGGCCCGCCCTGAATCTTGCGTCGGAGCTCAGGAATGTCCTGGCCCAGCGCGCTGTTGTCGTAGGCAACTTCAAGTGGCCCGAAGCAACGTTCGCAGACGTAGATCGGGTCCAGTTCGTAAACGGATCCGCATTCGCGGCACTTCAGATTGGTGGCACTCATTAAAAAACCTCCGCCTTCAAGTGGCGGAGGTATGAGACTTCCACCACATCTGTCAGGAATTGGCACCTTCCCTTTCGGGAGGTTGCCGGGGTTTCAACGGGCCAGTCCCTCCACCCCTCTAGATGTGTCCAGCTATGTGAGCAGCAAGATAGCACGTCGGCGTGCAGAGCTACAACTGCCGCTCGCTCGCGGGTACACTGCCCAGCAGAGGTCAATTCTGATGCCAGCCGACGAACCACGAAGTCTCGATGCCGAGCCTTCCCAAGCCTACGCTGCGTCGACCTCTGCGCCGACGCGGCAATGAGTCGGTCCCCGCTGCCGAAGAGCTCGGTGCTGCCCGCGTTGAGGTAATCGAGTACGAAGCCCCGGGCGGCGGTCTTAAGTGGATCAACTTCAGTGACTGGCGTTCGGTTGAGCGCGACTGGCTGATGGAGAACTTCGAGTTCCACGCTCTCGACTACGAGGACCTCAACTCGCGCAACCAGCGACCAAAGGTCGACGAGTACGACGACTACCTCTTCATCGTGCTGCAGTTCCCCCGCTACGACAAGGAACTGCGCCGGCTCAGCGCCGTCGAGCTAGACGTCTTCGTTGGCCCCGATTATGTGATCACGATCCCGAAGGCCCCGCTGGCTGCCGTTGACTACCTGTTCGAGCGCTGCGAGAGCCGGCCGGGCGTCCGCGACGAACTGTTTGGCAAAGGTGCCGGTTACCTGCTTTATCGGATCGTCGACGACTGCGTCGATGCCGGCTTCCCGATGCTGCGCAAGATCGGCAACAAGCTCGAGAAGCTAGAGAACCATGTGTTCGAGGGTCGGTCGAGCGAGGTAGTCCGTGACATCTTCACCGCTAAGCAGGAAGTGATCAACTTCCGCTCCGTCGTCCGGCCGATGCGTCCGGCGCTCGCCGACCTCGAGCGGACCACGAAGCGCTACATGGCAGCCGATCTCGACATTTACTTCGACGACATCAACGATGCTTCGGAGCGTGTGTGGGACATGCTGGAGAATTTCAAAGAGGTCGTCGAGGCGCTCGAGGAGACGAACGAGTCCGTTCTCTCGCACCAGCTCAACACGATCTTGCGGGTGCTGACCGCGATCAGCTTGGTGCTGCTTCCGCTAACGCTGATCGCGAGCATCTTCGGGATGAACACGCGGGTTCCCGGCCAGGGCGGGATCGAGGCGTTCTGGATTGTGATTGCCGCAATGATCGTGATCCTGATCGGGCTGATCGCTTTCTTCCGCCGTCGTGGAATCCTCTAACTCCGCGCCGCGCCGGCGGATGTTGGTCGTCGTTAACCCATACGCGACCTCGGTAGACCGCAAGATGCGGAACCTCGTCCTTGCGGCACTCGAAAGCCGTTATGACGTCGACGTTGCCGACACGACCGCCCCGGGCCACGCCCGCGAGCTCGCGTCGACTGCGGCGACAGACGGCCACGAGCTCGTCGCAACGCTCGGCGGCGACGGCACCCTGAATGAGGCGGCAGAAGCACTCGCCGGATCGGGTGTGCCGCTATATCCGCTGCCCGGCGGGTCTCAGAACGTCTTCGCAAAGCTTCTTGGCCTACCGAGCGAGATTGTTGATGCCACGCAGCGTCTGCTCGACTTGGCCGACAGCTGGCCGATCCAACACGTGGACCTAGGGCGGGCCAACGACCGTGTATTCACATTCGCAGCTGGCGTCGGCCTAGACGCCAGCGTCGTGGCGAAGGTAGATGCCAATCCTGAGCGCAAGGCCCGCCTGAAGCAGTGGTATTACGTCCAGAGTGGGATCACCGTCTTCCTGCGTACTTACGCGCTCCGTCGCCCGATGATCGTCGTCGAAACGGACGAAGGCGCCGTCCCCGCCAGCACGGTGATGGTTCAAAACGGACCAAGCTTCACATTCGCTGGTGCACGGCCGGTAACGCTCTGCGGCAACGTTGCGCTCGACTCCGGTAGCTTCGCCGCCGCGCTGGTTCGCTCCGGCGGACCGCTACGGGCGGGCCTGACCGCGCTGCGGATCGTGGGTGCAACAGCGGAGAACGGTGGCACGAACGGCACGACGCAGCTATCACCGCTGACCACACTCCGGCTCAGCAGCGCCGATGGCCAGCTACTCCCGCTTCAGGTTGACGGCGACTTTGCCGGCGACCACGCCACCGTCGAGTTCACGATTGAGCCGGGCGCGCTAACTGTGCTGGCACCTGCCCCTAAGCGCCCGGCGTGACGCGATAAGCGTCGAAAACGCTTTCAACCGCTCGAAGCCTCGTGATCGTGGACTTCAGCACCGTCGTATCGACAACCTCGATCACAAAGCGGTTCGCAACCATCGGCCGGTGGTCGAGGCAGCGGGCTTCGACGATGCTTGCGCCCTGCTCACCGATCGTGCGCGTTAGGTCCTCGAGTAGACGCGTCCTATCCCACGCGTCGACATGAATTTCTGCGAGGAACCCAGTTTGGTTGTCGCCTTCCCAACGGACCTCGACGAAGCGGGCGGGATCCTTACGTAGCGCGTTCACGTTGCGGCAGTCGTCGCGGTGAATCGTGATTCCGCGCCCGAGCGAGACGTAGCCGACGATGCCATCGCCGGGAACTGGATGGCAGCACTTGGCTAAGCGCAGCATCACGCGGTCGGCGCCCTTGACCTTGATTCCGAGGTCGTGCGAGCTGCCGCTTGGCATCCGCGGCCCGGGACGGTCAGCCTCGAGCGCCTCGCCGGCAGCGGGTTCCGGTTCAGCGGTCTTGCCCTGTCCAAGCTGCGCGATGATCTTCGCGACGACTACCTTCGCCGAGATTTTCGAACCGCCAAGGGCTACGTAGAAGTCTTCCGTTTTGCGGAAACCCATCTCGCGGATCACGGCCGCCAGCAGCGGTGATCCAGTGATCTTCTGGACCGGGAGATCGGCGCTGCGGAGCTGAGCTTGGAGCATTTCGCGGCCGTTTCTTTCAGCGTCCTCACGGCTTTCGGCGCTAAACCACTGCGTGATCTTCTTGCGCGCCCGCGTCGTTGTAACAAGTGCCAGCCAGTCGCGCGACGGGCCGCGCTCGCGCCTCCCAGTCAAAACCTCAACGCGATCGCCGGAGCGGAGCTCGTAGCCGAGCGGCACGAGCTTGCCGTTGACCTTCGCTCCCACACAGCGATGGCCGAGCTCGGTGTGGATCTCATAGGCAAAATCGAGCGGTGTTGCTCCTGTCGCGAGAGAGCGCACTTCGCCTTCAGGCGTGAAGACGAATACCTCCTCCTCGTCATCGTCGAGCTCTCCTTTGAGATTGCCGACGAACTCATCGGGGTCTGCCAGCTCCTGCTGCCACTCGAGCATCGAACGCAGCCAGGTCAGCTTCGTCTCGCTTGCCGGAGTTCCGGGCGCAGCGCCAGCAAGCCGGTCTTTGTAGGACCAGTGAGCGGCGACACCGTATTCAGCCGTCTCGTGCATATCGCGGGTACGGATCTGGATCTCAAGCGGGAGCCCTTCCGGCCCGATCACTGTCGTGTGCAGCGACTGATAGCGGTTCGCTTTCGGCATAGCGATCATGTCTTTAAACCGTCCGGGGAGCGGCTTCCAAAGCGAATGAATTACGCCGACGGCGCCGTAGCAATCCTTCACGCTGTCGACCGTGACGCGCATCGCCGTTAGGTCGTAGATCTCATTGAACTCGCGATCCTTCTTCGTCATCTTCGAATAAATCGAATAGAAGTGCTTCGCGCGGCCCGATATCTGCGCCTCAATGCCAACGACGTGGAGCTCCCCTTGGAGCTCCTCGCCAGCGGCGGCAACGTATTGCTCGCGCGCTTCGCGCTGCTGGTTCACGAGACCTTTGATCTCGTTGAATTTGCGCGGGTGGAGCGTCGCGAACGCTAGATCTTCGAGCTCCCACTTGATTGCGTGGACACCAAGACGATGGGCGATCGGCGCGTAGATCTCAAGCGTTTCGCGCGCCTTCTCGACCTGCTTCTGTTTTGGCATCGCCGAGATCGTGCGCATGTTGTGAAGTCGGTCGGCGAGCTTGAGCAGAATCACGCGAATATCTGTCGCCATTGCGACGATCATCTTGCGGTAGTTCTCAGCCTGGGCTTCGTTGCGCGACTTGAACGAGAGGGCGTCGAGCTTCGTGACACCGTCAACTAGCGCAGCGGCTTCAGCACCGAAGATCGAGTTGATCTCCTCGATCGAAGCCGACGTGTCTTCAACCGTGTCGTGGAGCAACGCTGCAACGAGCGTTTCGGTGTCAAGACCAAGGCCCGCGCAGATCGTCGCCACGCTGACTGGGTGACTGATGAACTCTTCGCCCGAGCGCCGACGTTGATCGCGGTGCTGGTGGCCAGCGAAGCGGTACGCCTCAGTGATTCGTTCCTTGTCGATCGTGAGCGCGCTCTGCGGCTCGCGTTCGGCGATGACGGCGAAGAGCTCTGATAGTGCTTGGCGCTCAGCGTCGTCGAGCGGCTGGGCCGCCGGCGGTGGCTGGACCGTTGACGCGGCTACGCCGCCAGTGACGCGATCGGGCTCAGCCATTCTCGGGCCTCCTCGGCCGCGCGCGCGTTGGCGACAAA
Source organism: uncultured Solirubrobacterales bacterium (assembly GCA_903821395.1). Classification (GTDB taxonomy): domain Bacteria; phylum Actinomycetota; class Thermoleophilia; order Solirubrobacterales; family Solirubrobacteraceae; genus F1-60-MAGs163. The sequence goes on from CAIJLJ010000043.1 coordinate 6,710, forward strand.
GGATGGGGACGCCTCAAGCTCGCGGCGCTGCGGCGGTTCAGGCAGCAGTGAGAGCTTTTCTTGGTCGAGCGACGCCAGTTCGAGTTCCTCGAGAACGCGAATGATGAGCGCCATCTGCGCGGGCGACCGGCGCTCGTCACCACTCCGGAGTTGGTCGAGCAGTGGCTGATCGGGGACATCGCGCAGGGCCCGGTATACATCGGCCAGTGAACTACGCAAATCCGCATTTCGATCAATTTCATCGAGTGAGAAGCGTAGCTCAGCTGGCCCCCAGAGCTGGTGAGCGAAGCTTCCTTGCTGGCCAGCGACGAGCAGCCGTTCAGCGTCTGCAGATGGCGGCGGGTCAAGCGCCACTAAATGCGTGAAGTGGTTAGCTAGCGACGGATCGGCCAAGAGAAGATCCCACGAACAGAGCGAAAAGCCGCCGATTCGGCCGCTCAGTTGGGCCAGCCTGCGCTGCTCCGAGATGCTCACCACGAGAACGCTCTCACCGCTCGCCGATAGCGCACCGATTACGCCAGCTACGCCTGCCCCTCGGCGATCCAGAAGCTCGCGCTGTGTTGGCTCGTCGACGGCAGCTACTGCCAGCTCAGTGGCAGCGAGCAGTGCGAACGTGGCTGCCAGGTCATCGGCAGGCCGGCCGACAAGCTCAATCGGCTGGCTAGGCAGAGTCGTCTGCGAAATAACGAAGCGGAGTTCCTCTGCCCCGCGCCAGCGGTTGACCTCCAGCGAGCCAACGACGTCTAGGGCCGTGTCGGCGCCTTCTGGCAGCCGACTTAACCCGAAGGCGACCGCGCCCACACGGAGGCCGGCGCTGTTGACTGTGCAGCGCAGGTGCTTGCCGTCACCCATCGTGCGCGCGCCATCAAGCCTTGCCCCTGGGATCAAAAGCTGCGGCTTCGGATTACCGATCCCAAACGGCCCGAGCTGCGCGAGCTGCTCGGCGAGCTCCATGCTCAGCCCGTCTCCGCCGACGACCGCGTCGGCGTGCGCGATGGCGCTATCCGGCCGGTCTGCGAATGCTGCTGCGCAGTACTGCTCGAAGTGCTCTGCGAATTGGCTGACAACGTCGGCCTCAACGGTGCAACCCGCGGCAGCCCTGTGGCCACCAAAGCGGAGCAGGTCGTCGGAGCAGGCCTCAAGCGCGGCGAGTAGGTCAAACCCTGGCACCGAACGGCCGGACCCACTCCCCTCGGCCCCGTCGAGCGCGACGACCACCACCGGCCGCTGGTGCGTCTCAGCCAGCCGCGAAGCAACGATCCCAATGACGCCGGGGTGCCAATCCTGCGAGGCCAACACATAACCATCGCGCGGCCCTAGCGCCGTCACCTGCGCCTCGGCTTCGTAGCGGATCCGCGACTCTACGAGCTTGCGCTCGGCGTTTGCGTGATCGAGCTCTGCGGCGATCGCATCGGCCCGCGCGGGATCATCAGTAAGGAGAAGCTCAACCCCACTGTCGGCGCGCTGCATTCGCCCGGCAGCGTTGATCCGCGGTGCAAGTCGAAAGCCGATTGTCTTTTCGTCAATCTCCGCTGGATCAACGGTGGCAACACGCATCAATGCCCGCAGCCCCGGTCGCTTAGTGCGCGCTAGCGCAACAAGTCCTTCGCGAACTAGGCGTCGGTTTTCGCGGATCAGCGGCACACAGTCGGCGACTGTCGCGAGGGCGACAAGGTCTAGATCCTCGTCGCTCTGATCAGAATCAGCGCCGCTCGCCTCTCGCAGCGCCTGTGCGAACTTGTAGGCGACCCCAGTAGCGCAGAGCTCGGGGTCTGGGTAGCCACTCACGAGCGGATGAACGATAGGTGCGTCAGGCAGAGCCCCGTCGGCGCGCGGGCGGTGATGGTCGGTCACGATTACGTCAAGCCCGAGCTCGCGCGCGCGCGACACCTCCTCAACCGCCGTGATGGCGCAGTCAACAGTGATCAGTAACTGCGCTCCGCTCGCGGCAAGGCGCTCAACAGTTGCCATGCCGAGGCCGTAGCCGTCCTCGCGTCGGCCAGGGATGAACCATTCAACGTTCGCACCGAGCTGCCTCAATGCGCGGACCAAGATCACCGTCGAACAGACCCCGTCGACGTCGTAATCGCCGTGGATCACGATCGACGACTGTTCGGCAACATGCCGCAGCGCGAGTTCAACGGCCTGATCAATGCCAGCAAACTCACTTGGTTCGTGGCGTTCGTCGGCAGCGAGAAAGCGGGCGGCCGCCTTGGGTTCGCCGAGCCCTCGCCGAACCAGCATCTGCGCAACTGCCGGATCGAGGCCGAGCTCGTCGGCGAGCGCCAAAACCTCGCCAAACGGCGCTGGAGCTAGATCGATCGGAGCCTGTTCCACTATTTGACAGTAGGCCGATCGGCCGACAGAACCAGCCCGCTAAAGATGGAGCGCCGGATTGCCGCGCCGCACACCGATCGCATAGGCAGCCGCGAGGCCAAGTAGCGCGCCAGGAATCGCCTCAACCGCGTTCATCACGGTGATCGTGCCGTTACCCGGAATGCTGAAGCCGCTGAAGAGCAGGCCGATGATGACAGCGCCGATGATCGCGCAAACCAAGCTGCCGACGATTCCACCCCAGAAGCGATCCGGAATGAAGATCGCGAAGTGCCAGATCGCTAGCCCCATCATTACCCAAGCCAAAGCAGCCATTAGCGCCTCCCGTGCTTCTTGTTGCGTCGACGTTTCGAACCGGTCGGCTTGGCCGGTTCATCCTTGAGCACGAGATCTTCCGGCAGCGCGTCAGCGCCGCTACTCGCGGCTGGCGGAGCAGCCGCCGGGGTTTCGGGTGATTCGTCTATCGGCGGCGCGTCTGTGGCGACCGCCCCGGCCTGTTCGTCACCGTGGAGGTCACGGACCATCTCATCAAACTCGGTTGCGCTTACGGTGCGCTCGGGATCCTCAGGTTCGGTCAGGCGCCCGCGTGAACGCTTCTTTTCGCTGATCTCCACCTCGGTCTCTGCGCCGCCGGCTGCCGTCGCGTACGGCGGGACGACCCCACCATTGGCAGCCGCGATCCGCGCACGGCGCGAGCGCCACACGCCCTCGCCTTCCTTCCAGTGCATCAGTACCGGCGTAGCGATGAAGATCGACGAGTAGGTGCCTGAGACGACGCCCACAACCAGCGCGAGCGCGAAGTCGGCGAGCGTTTCGCCACCAAAGAACAGCAGCGCGAGGATTGGCAGCAGGGTGCAGAACGAGGTCGCAAGCGAGCGCATCAAAACTTCGCTCATCGAGCGATTCAGAATCTGTGAGAACGCGGCTCGCGGCATCCGCGGCACGTTTTCGCGCACGCGGTCGAAAACGATGATCGTGTCGTATAGCGAATAACCCAGAATCGTCAAAAGCGCGGCGACGGTCGCCGTTGTCACCTCCAACCCGAGCAAGGCGTAGATCCCCGCGGTTATCAGCAGGTCATGCATCAGCGCGACGAGTACTGGAACCGCGTAGCGCCATTCGAAGCGCAGTGCGATATATGCGCTGATCACAATCAGCGACGCGATGATCGCGATGATTGCGCTGTCGGCCACCGTTTTACCGAAGGTCGGCCCAATCGTCTCAAAGCTGTACGTCCCATTACCAAATTGCTTGTTCAGCGTCCGCTCGATCGACGCTCGCTCGCCCGCCGCGACGGTGTCGGTTGAGATCTGGAACGCCTGCTGCCCCTTGAACTCATTGCCGGTCAAGCGCTGGATCTTCGCCTTGCTGAGGCCGAGCGGCGCGATCGCATCGCGGACCTGCTGCTCGCTGGCCTGCGTCGGTAGCTCGGCGACTAGCCGCGTCCCGGAGGTGAAATCGATCCCGAGGTTGAGACCGTTTACGCCGACCGCGAGCGCGCCAACCAAGAGAATCAAACCGGAGAGCGAGAAGAACCACTTCGACGCGCCCATGAAGTCCCAACGGAAGCGCTGCCGGTTTGAGTGCGTTCCGAGCATCGCCGGGCTGGAGACGGTCTTCGAGCGCGCGAGCGTGCCCAGGACTGCCTGCGTCAGGAGAATCGCGGTAAGGAACGAGACGATTGTTCCCACACCGAGCGTAAATGCGAAGCCCTTGACGCCTGCCGTCGCGAGCATGAAAAGAATGAACGCGACCATGAACGTGACGACGTTGGCGTCGATGATCGCCGAGAGGCCTTTGCGGTAGCCCTGGCTGATTGCGATCGGAATTGAGCGGCCTAGGCGGACCTCCTCCTTGACTCGCTCGAAGATCACGATATTGGCGTCGGCCGCCACCCCGATCGTTAGGATCAGCCCGGCAATTCCGGGCAGCGTCATCGTGATCGGGATCAGCTTGACGATCGCGAACAGGAATACCGCGTAAACGCCGAGAGCGCCGATCGCAATTAGACCGAGCAGTCGGTAGATGATCAGCAGGAAGAGCGAGACGAGCGCGAGCCCGATAAGCCCAGCGATGATTCCTTGGTTGAGCGCTTGCTTGCCGAGCGACGCCGAGACTGAAGACGCAGAGATTAGATCCAGCCTGATTGGCAGCGCACCGGTCTTCAGCAGGTTCGCTAGATCCTGAGCCGTTTGGACCGTGAAGCCGCCGGAAATTTCGGAGCCGTTGGTCGCGTCAATGCCGTCTGGGTTCTGCTGGAAGTCGATGTACGGGGCGGAGATCAGCTTGCCGTCGAGCACGATCGCGAAGTGCTGAAAGGCGCTACGCGCGTCGCCACCGAAGAAACTGTTCTGGCCGCGCTGCGCGATCTGCCGCGTGACTTTCTGCCAGATCGCTTGGCCCTTGTCGGTGAAGTTGAAGTTGACGGTTGGCGCGCCATTGCCGCCGCCCCCGTTGGCAAAGCTTTGCTTAGGGTCTGTGATGTCGGTGCCGCCGAGAGCCGGGTTGTCGCGCAGCACGTAGTACTGATCGGGCCCCTTGCCTTTCGCCTTACCCTCGGCCTGCACAATGATCGTGCCCTGATTGACGTGCACCACAGAGGTATCGGGACCCTGCGTCAGTTTGTTGTTCGTTATCTCGGAGGTCAGGTCAGCCTTCGTCTGCTGAGGGCCAGCAAGAACGGTCTTCGTCTTGTTGTTGACTAGGTAGTAGGCGCCGGTCGTCGTCTCCTTGCCGGTGTTCGTCGCAGGGCAAGTCGAAGCGCGCTCAACAGCCTGGTACTGCGTAATAGCTGCTGCCCCGCTGCCGGCTGAGGCGCCCCCGGTGACGGCCTGATTTGACGGGTTCGGCTTGCAGTTCGGGCCGAGAACGTTCGTTTCCCAGTCGTAGAAGTAGAGCTGCGCGGTCTTGCCAACCTGCGCGGCCGCCTGGTCAGCGTTGGTGACGTTCGGCAACGAGACGTCAATCTGATCGGCTCCGGTGCGCTGAATCTCAGGCTCAGCGACGCCGAGCGTGTCGATGCGCTGGCGCATGATCTCGATCGTGCGATCGACCGAATCGCTGGTGACTTGAGACTGTTTTGTTGGCTTCGCTTGGTAGACGAGCGAGACGCCGCCCTTGAGGTCTAGGCCGAGCACAGTCGGCTTCGTCGCGATGACCAAGCCTGAAACAACCAACAGGCCAGCCACGAAAAGAAGTATGAGTAGGTTGCGGCGGCGATCGGTCATCGGATAGGGAGACTACTTTGCGGGGGTCAGGACTAGCAGCAGCCCGCCATCATCGTCGTATGCGGGGAAGAGGTCGGCGCTGGCCTTAGCCGGCAGATCGCCCTCAGCGTGGACCTCGACAGGCTGGTCTAGCGAACGCACTCCCCACTCCAGCACCGTTGCGACTGGATCGCCGTCCTTGTCAAAGCGAAGGCCGAGCACATCGCCGACAGAGCGACCGATGACGCGCTCGTCATCGAGACCGGTTAGCTCAAACGCACCGCGGCCGCAAGCGATCACGCGGGCGTCGTTGTCGCAGACGAAGAACGCAGCATCGGGCGCCGGGAAATAATCGTCGAGTAGTTCGAAGATAAAGCCAAAGCCGCACTCACGACATCCCTTCGGCTCGGCGCGGAAGCCGTTTCCGGCGTCAACTGAAAGCGAGCGGTTGCCGCATTGCGGGCAGATGAAATGGTGAGCCATTAGAGCGACCTAGGGTACGCGTCCGTCAGCGACACTGCGCCGCGCCCGTAGCTAACTCGATTTAGAAAAGGCTCGCGTCGCGCGGAGGCTCTAGCCCGAGGTGCTCATAGGCGCGAATTGTTGCGGTGCGACCTCGGGCGGTCCGGCTGATCAACCCACACTGAACGAGGTACGGCTCATAGACCTCCTCGATTGTGTCGGACTCTTCACCGACGGCAATCGAAAGCGTCGAGAGGCCCACCGGCCTGCCCGAGTAGGTCGTGCAGAGAACGGTCAGGATTTCGCGATCAAGGCGGTCGCAGCCGAGTTCGTCAACCTCGAGCAACTCGAGCGCACTATTAGCCGCGTCGGCGGTAACCGTGCCGGTGCCTCGAACCTCAGCCCAGTCGCGGACGCGCCGTAGGAGACGGTTGGCCACACGAGGAGTGCCGCGGCTACGACTCGCAATCGCCAAGGCGCCATCGTCATCAAGCGAAACCTCGAGAATTGCCGCCGAGCGCCGGACTATCGAAGCCAACTCATCGGGACCGTAGTTTTCCAGCCGGTATTGAATCCCGAAGCGATCCCTCAGCGGCGTTGATAGGAGCCCCGCGCGCGTGGTTGCGCCGATCAACGTGAACGACGGCAGGTCGAGCGTGACGACGCGCGCGCCAGCTCCTTGGCCGATTGTGATCGGCAGGCGACGGTCCTCCATCGCGGGGTAGAAGGTCTCTTCGAGCGCGCGGCTGAGCCTGTGAATCTCGTCGACAAAGAAGACCGAGCCCGGCTCCAGCGCTGTCAGTAGCGCAGCGATGTCGCCCTTGCGTTCTAGTGCTGGGCCGGCTGTTTGCACGAATGGAACACCGAGTTCGGTGGCGATTATTTGAGCGAGCGAAGTCTTGCCAAGCCCCGGCGGTCCAGCAAGCAAAACGTGGTCGAGCGGCTCTTCGCGGCCGGCTGCAGCCTCGAGCGAAACTGCGAGCTGATCGCATACGGCCTGTTGGCCAATGAAATCCTCAAGTGTCTGGGGCCGGAGCGAACGATCCAGCTCGTCCTCCTGAGCGAGGGCTCCCGGCGTCATGATCGGAGCGTCCTCCGGGAAGTCGTCGCTCATTTACGAGCTGCCTTCAGCGCGCTTTGGAGCAGATCTTCGGCGCTCTCTCCTTCGGCCCCGCCAACGAATTCGTCGGCCTCCTGCATCGTGAACCCGAGCTCGACGAGACCATCGCGTGCGATTCGCCGCGGATCGTCGCCCCGAGTGACGGTGATCTCGCCTCCATCGCCGCCGAGCCCGACCACCTTCTCGCGCAGTTCGACGAGGATCCGCTCAGCCGTCCTCTTGCCGATGCCGGGAACTGCCTGGAGCCGTGCAACGTCACCGCTAGCCAGTGCGCTCGCCAGCTCTCGTGGCGGGCCGCCGCTGAGCAGAGCTAATGCCACCTTCGGCCCAACGCCCTGAACGCCGAGGAGCATGAGAAATAGATCGCGTTCTTCCTCCGACGCGAAGCCGAAGAGAGCGATTGAATCGTCGCGGGAGACGAGGTGGCAGTGGAGTGAGACTGGCTCTCCCACCGCGGGGACATGGGAAAGCGTCTCGGCCGAAACCGCGAGGTGGTAGCCGACACCGCCGCTGGTCTGGACAACGACGTAGTCATCGCGGCGGCTGACGACATCGCCGTTTACGTAGGCGATCATGCGACGCGCGAAGCTGGAACTTGAGCGCGCAGCGTTGCGCTGCGCAGCGGAGCGTGATTCGCGTGGCAGATCGCGACTGCCAGCGCGTCGGCGGCATGGTCTGGAGTTGGCGGTTCGGGAAGCGCGAGCAGACTCTGCACCATCTTCGTCACCTGTTCCTTCGGTGCCCGGCCGCTGCCACAGACGGCACTCTTGACCTGCTGCGGTGTGTAGTCCTCACATGCGATCGAGCGGCGCCCGGCAGCCATCAGCACGACGCCCCGGGCTTGGCCGACAGCAAACGCTGAGCGAACGTTCTGACCGAAGTAGATCGCCTCGAGGGCAAGCGCATCTGGATTGTGACGGTCGAGGAGCTCTTCGATCTGAGCAAAAAGATCAGCGAGGCGATGCTCAGGTGACCGTTCGGCGCGGGTGCGCATCACGCCACCGTCGAGAGCGACGAGCCGCCCGGCTCGTCTACGCACAACTCCGAAGCCGGTATTGGCGATACCGGGATCGATTCCAACGACAATCATCTCCCGTGATTCTGCGCCCTCCGCCGGATGCCTCCCCGCGCGCGGCGGCAGTTACGGCTTGTCAGCAGCAGCGGCGGCGCGTGCGCTTCCGAGCGACTCGCCCGCAGCGACGCGGTCGAGACCAAGCCAACAAAACTCCATGACTCGATCAACAACGGCGGCCCGCGGCACGGTGTCGTGGTCGTACCACCAGTGCGCGACCGCCTGCGTCGCTCCAGCTAGGAGCTGTGCGTGCAGCTCGAGGTAGAGAGCGCCGTCACTTTGATCGGTCTTGTCGTGCTCGACGCGGTCCGGGTCGGACGCCATTAGTGCAGCGATCACTCCCACCGCCTGAGACTGCACCGCGGCGAGCGATTCAACGATGTCGGGGTCGGCTGCGTCGCGGAAGAGGACGCGCCAAGCATCGCGGTCTTCTTCAACGAAGGCGAGGAAAGCATCTACGCCGAGTCGCAGCCGCTCCTCGCCGGTCGCTCCGCTTTCGGCGCAGGCCTCAAGACGGGCAAAGATTGCGGTCGCGTGCCGGCCGAGGAGCTCGGCGTGAAGTTCGCGCTTCGATTCAAAGTGCTCATAAATCAGTGCCTTCGAGACGCCGGCCTCGCTGGCTATCTGCTCGAGCGAACAGCCGTCGTAGCCGGAGCGAGCAATTACAGATGCTGCAGCGTCGAGGATCTCATCGCGGCGCTGCGGAGCGGTCATGCGGCGTCGTGGTGTCTCGCTCATCGGGACCATTCTGACAACACTTCGCGAGCCACTACGAATTACGACCGTCGTTTGCGTTAGCCAGCGATCCGTTCGAGCACTTCGGCGTCGATGTCAAAGTTGGCGTGAATGTCCCCGACGTCGTCGTTCTCTTCCAGCGCGTCGATCATCTTCAGCAGCGTTGAAGCATCACTCTCGTCTACCTCGACTCGCACCGCTGGTCGTTGCACCAGCTCGGCGGACTGATATTCAATGCCCGCATCGTCGAGCGCGGAGCGAACCGTTGACAGCGACGCTGCTGGAGTAATCACCTCATAGACGTCTTCATCGATTTCGATCTCCTCAGCGCCTGCGTCGATCGCGACCATCAGCTGCTCTTCGTCATGGATAGCGGCGTCAACGACGATCAATCCGCACTGCGAAAAGAGATACGCGACCGAACCGGGCTCACCCAGACTCCCGCCGAATTTGGTCAGTGTGTGGCGCACGTCGGCGCCGGTGCGGTTGCGATTCTCCGTTAGAGCCTCGATCAGCAGCGCCACCCCGCCCGGCCCGTAACCCTCGTAGACGACAGCCTCATAGGCCTCAGCGTCAGCGCCTGCGCCAGTTCCGCGATCTATCGCTCGCTCGATGTTGTCCTTCGGCATCGAGGCGTCTTTCGCCTTCTGCACAGCGAGTGCGAGCGCCGGGTTGCCGTCGATCTCACCTCCGCCCTCTTTGGCGGCAACGGTTATCGCGCGTCCAAGCTTGGTGAAGAGTTTGCCGCGGCGAGCGTCGACAATTGCTTTCTTGTGCTTGATCCCCGCCCATTTTGAATGGCCTGCCATTACCTACCGCATGGTAATAGCTAGATCAATCGGCGAGAACTTCGGGGTGCTCGCGGTACCACTCAAGCGTTAGCGCGAGGCCCTCTTCGAGATCAACCGCTGGCTCCCAGCCGCTCAGTTCACGCAGCTTGCTGGAGTCGATGTACTGACGGTCGATCTCACCGTCAGGCACGCCCTCGCCGCGAACGTCGAGTGCCTGGTCGAAGGCGGCGATCTGGCACAGCGTGGCCGCTACATCTAGGGCCCGTCGAGGGACGCCGCTCCCTGCGTTGAAGGGCTCACCGCTAGCGCCGCCTGCGTCGAGCAGGTCGAGCACAGCGAGGTAGGCGTCAACGGCGTCTGCGACGTAGAGAAAGTCGCGCTCGGGTGAACCATCCGAGCGAATCACGGGGGCTCGACCTGCGATCACAGCGGCGACGGTTTCGGGAATGAGGCGCGAGCGGTTCTGGTCTCCCCCTCCGTAGAGGTTCGCCAATCTTGTGACGGCGACGGGCAGTCCGAATGTGGCCCAATAGGAGCGGGCGATGATGTCGGCGGCCGCTTTTGACGCGTCGTACGGGTGTGATGCCTCAAGCGGCATCGTCTCGACGTACGGTAGGACAGGGCTTGAGCCGTATGCCTTGTCGGAGGAAGCGACGACCACGCGAGCAACTTCGCTTAAGCGAGCCGCTTCGAGGACGTTCCAGGTGCCGAGCACGTTCGCTTCGAAGGTTGGCCGCGGAGAGAGATTTGCCGTCCCGACGATTGCTTGCGCAGCGAGGTGGACGACCGTGTCTATTTTGCCGCTCGCAACCGTGCGTTCGAGGAGCTCTGCGTCCAGAAGATCGCCGTCCACGATCTGGCACTGCTGCTCGACCGAGTCGAGTGCGAGCGCACTGAGCGGCTGAGGGGCCAGGCGGAGGACCGTTACCTCGGCGCCGAGCTCGACCAGTCGTCGCGTAAGCCACGAACCGAGCAGCCCGTGAGCTCCGGTCACGAGGACTCGGCGGCCGGCCATTGCTGCGCCGTACGGAGCTCTTACCAGCGGCGCCACGGTGCCTCGTTCCGGTCGTAGAGATCGTTCAGCATCAACGTGTCCTTGTAGGTATCCATGCAAGCCCAGAAACCGCCGTGCCTGTGAGCGCGAAGCTGCCCAGCGGCGGCAAGCTGCTCCAGCGGCTCGCGCTCTAAGACGCTATCGCTCTCCAGCGACGCGAGCAGCTCCGGGCCGGCACAGATGAAGCCGCCGTTGATCCACTGGTCGGCGCGGGGCTTCTCATGGAACCCGGTGATGAGGTCCGCCGATAGATCGAGAACGCCAAATGGAAGCTCCGGCTGCACTGCGGTGACCGTGACCGGAGCGCCGCTCTCCTGGTGGTCCGCCAGTAGCGCCGCAAGGTCAATGTCGCTAACCCCGTCGCCGTAGGTGAGACAGAATTGCCCGGGACCAAGCCGATCGGCGACGGCCGCGACGCGTCCGCCGGTCGGCGTGTCGATACCGGTAGGAATGCATTCAACCTCGGCCCCGCTGGGCCAATCTTCTCCGTCCACGAAAACCTTGATCTCGTCCCCGAGGTAGCCAGTAAGCAGCCAGATCTTGCGGAATCCAGCCTTCAAGTAACACATCGCCACGTGCCAGACGATCGGCATCTCGCCAATTTCGACGAGCGCCTTCGGGATGCTCGCGCTTTCATGCTGGAGCCGCGTTCCGCGGCCGCCGCAGAGAATCAAGACGGGTGTCTCTTCTGGTCCCATTGGCGCGTGATGTTCGCAGCACTGCTCAACCGATGTCGGCACAGGGCTTGCTGGCGCGGCTACTCTGTCAAATCGTGAAGGTTCCCAGCGAGATCTTTAAGGCCTACGACATCCGCGGTCTCTACGGCGAGCAGATCGACGGAGACCTCGCCGAGCAGATCGGCCGAGCGTTCGTCCGAGTGCTCAGCCAGATGACCGGCCGCGACACCGCCGACCTCGGTATCGGCCTTGGCCATGACATGCGGCTTGAAGCTCCTGAGCTAGCCGAGCGCTACCTGCAAGGCATGCTCTCTGAGGGCGCGCACGTGATCGACATTGGTGAGGTCGGGAGCGAGATGCTGTATTGGCTCGTCGGCAGTCGCGAGCTTGACGGCGGGCTGATGTGCACGGCATCGCACAACCCAAAGGCTTACACCGGCGCCAAGCTCGTCAAACGCGGAGCAATCGCGCTCTCCGGCGACAGCGGCATCACAGACATCCGCGACATGATTGAGGCGGGCCTTGGACCTGCGCCCGGCGGCGGGACCTCAGAGTCGATCAAGATTTACAACCCATTCCGCGCCGCAGCGCTGGAGTTCATCGATCCAGACCTAATCAAGCCGCTGAAGGTCGTCGTCGACGGCGGTAACGGGATGGCTGGGCCGATGGTTGGTCCTCTGCTCGAGTATCTAGGCCTAGAGCTCGATAAGAACTACTTCATCCCCGACGGCGAATTCCCAGACCACGAACCGAACCCGATGCTGCCCGAGAACCGCGCCTTCATCATGAACCGCGTGGTCGAAACTGGAGCTGACATCGGAATCGCCTGGGACGGCGACGCCGACCGCTGCTTCTTCATTGACGACAAGGGAGAATTCGTCGATGGCGATTTCCTCACCACGCTGCTGGCGGAAAGCCTGCTCGAGAAGCATCCTGAATCGACAATCCTTTACGACGTCCGCGCATCGCGGGCGGTCGCTGACACGGTCGAGCGGCTTGGCGGCCGCGCGCTGGAGAATCGCGTCGGGCACGCCTTCTTCAAGACGCGCATGCGGGAAGAAGACGCAATCTTTGGCGGCGAAGTCTCCGGGCACTACTACTTCCGCGACTTTTACTGCGCCGACTCGGGCACGATTCCAGCGCTGCTAATGCTGGAGATCCTATCCCAGGCTGAGCGACCGCTGAGCGCAATGCTGGCGGAACTAAAAGCGAAGTACTTCATCTCCGGCGAGATCAACTCCGAAGTCGACGACGCCCAGGCCAAACTCGAAGAGATCGTCGTTACCTACGAGGCTCAAGGCGCAAAGATCAGCCGCCTTGACGGCGTGAGCGTTGACTTCGACGACTGGCACTTCAATGTCAGGGCTTCAAATACCGAGCCGCTGCTGCGACTCTGCCTCGAGTCGCTCGTCTCTGTTGAGGACATGGAAGCGCGCCGCGACGAGGTGCTCGGGCTGATTCGCGCGTGAGCGCGCTTTGGGACCAAAGCTCCGACGAGGCCGCCGCCGCTCGTGAGCGCGGCATTCACGCAATACCGCTGCCGACCCCTTTCGGAATCGGGCCGATCAACACCTACCTGATCGATGACGACCCGTTAACGCTGGTCGACACTGGCCCCAACTCCGGCCTTGCGCTCGATGCGCTCGAATCAGAGCTCGCTCGGCTCGGAAAGAAGATCGACGACCTCGAGCTGATCATCGTCAGCCACCAGCACATGGATCACCTTGGGCTAACCGAGATCATCGCGCGCCGCTCCGGCGCGCCGGTCGCGGCGCTGGCATCGCTCGTCCCATGCCTCGCCGAATACGACGCGTGGATGGAGGCCGACGACCGGTTTGCCGCCGCAGTCATGCAGCGCCATGGCATCCCGGACGAGACCTGCCTGGCGTTGAGGAGTGTGTCCCGCTCGTTCCGTGGCTGGGGCGCGCCAACGACCGTCACGCAGCCGCTCGGGGACGGCGACGAGCTTAAGTTTCGCGACCGAACGCTGACCGTTCACCACCGGCCAGGGCATTCTCCGTCCGACACGATCTTCTTTGATTCTGAGGGTAAGACACTTATCGCCGCCGACCATCTGATCGCCAGCGTCTCGTCGAACCCGCTAATCGCGCGGCCGCTCGACGCCCCGATCGACGAGCCGGAGGGCGCCGCCGCTCTCGCCCGCCCGAAGTCGCTGATGATTTACCTTGAGTCCCTCCGGGCGACCCGCGAGATGGGTCCGATCGACCTGATCCTCCCTGGCCACGGGCCGGGCTTTACAGATCACGTGGCTCTAATTGACGAGCGTTTCCGACTCCATCAGCGACGGGCCGACAAGCTTTACGGGCTGATAGCCGAGGAGCCGCGCAGCGGCTACGGCTTGGCGCAGGCGCTATGGGGCAACGTTGCTGTCACGCAGGCGTACCTAACGCTCTCGGAGGCTCTCGGTCACGTAGACCTGCTGATTGACGAGGGACGGGTCATCGAATGCTTCGATGATGCTGGGATCGCTTACTTCGAGGCGACAAGCTCGCCGACGAGCTGATCCAGCGCTACCGCGGTATTCGCCCAGCTGAACTGCGCGGCGCGGGCAACTCCAGCCTCTGCGAGCTTGCGGTCCCCGATTGCGGCGAGGATCTGCTCGCCGATCTGCAGTGCGTCCAGCGGGTCTGCGTAGAGCGCGGCGTTAGCGCCGGTCTCTGGAAGCGAGCCAGCGGTGGAGAGGACTGTAGGCACGCCACTAGCCATCGCTTCGAGTGCAGTTAACCCAAACCCCTCGTGCAATGAAGGAAGAACGAAGGCGCTCGCACCGGCGTAGAGACCAGGAAGCAGCGCGTCGTCTACGTATCCGAGAAAGCGAACCGCGCCTCGTGGCGTCTGCTCTTTGAACTGAGGGCGATCACCTCCGGCAACCACGAGCTCCACGCCGTCCGACGCGAGCATTCGCGCGGCAGGCTCGAGCGCGGCGAGGTTCTTGCGCGCCGTCCGACTGGCAACACAAAGAACGTATGGCTGATGAAGGCCGAGAACTTCTCGCGCGCGGTCGCTCTCAGCACCCGGCGAGAATCGGGCGTCCACGCCACCGGGGATGACATGCACCTTCTCGCCCTCCACCCCGAGCAACGAGATCAATTCTGACTTCGAGAACTCGCTGCCAGTCACGATCGCTAACGCGCTGTTGGCGATCCGAGGCAAAATCGCCCGCTGGTAACTGGCGTAGAGGTTTGAATACCAATCGGGCTGACGCAGCGCGGCGGCGTCGAAGATGTGGACGAGATTCCGCGAAAACGCGAGCGGTGCGAGGTTCGCGGGGTTGATCAGCAGCGGAGTCGCGGCTCGGCGTGCTTCAAGAGGAAGCGCGACCTGCTCCCAAAGCTGACCGGCGCGATGAGTCATCGCAGCCGGAGGACGGACAAGCCGGTACTCGCGCCCACCAAGCTTGGGGAGTCTTTCCGCGAGTTCGCGCGCCCATCGTTCGACACCACCCAGTTCGGGGCGCGACGCTGCACGGCAGTTGATCAGGACGGCGGTGATCGCGCGAGTCTAAGTGGCAGCGAGGCGCGCGTCGCGCACACTCTGCAAAAAGAGAGCGTGGACGCGGTCGTCATCGCCGAGCTCAGGGTGGAACGCGACAACAAGGACTGAGCCGTCGCGCGCGGCTACCGCGTGGCCTTCAATCTCGGCTAGGACTTCAACGCCAGGGCCGTGCTCGGCGATCCACGGCGCTCGGATGAAGACCGCTTCGATTGGTCCTCCATCCAGGCCTAAATCGACCTCAGCCTCAAAGCTTCGGACCTGACGGCCGAAGGCGTTGCGTTCAGCGCGAATGTCAGCGATTGCGAGGTGGTCGCGGTCTAGCATGATCAGCCCGGCACAAGTGCCGAAGATCGGCTTGCCGCTGGCGTGGAAGGCGCGTAGCGGATCTCCGAGCTGCTCGCGTTCGATGCCGAGCGTAATCGTCGTCGACTCACCACCAGGAATCACGATCCCGTCAAGCCCATCGAGGTCGTCTGGCACGCGCACCTCGCGCACGAGCGCACCGAGCCTCACGAGGACGGCGCTGTGTGCTTCGAAATCACCTTGGAGCGCGAGCACGCCAACGGTCAGCTGATCGCCGGCCGCACCCGGCGCCGGCACGCCACTCACCAGCCGCGGTTGCTGAGCAGCTCAGACTCGTCGAGCTTGCGCGATTCAATCGAATCCATTGCAGCCCCGAGGCCTTCAGAGGCGCGGAGCACGCGCTCTGGAACTTCGTAGTGCGTCGTGGCCTCAACGATTGCCGCTGCCCGAGACTCAGGGTCGGCGCTTTTGAAGATGCCCGAACCGACGAAAACGCCTTCAGCGCCAAGCTGCATTACGAGCGAAGCATCGGCCGGTGTGGCGATCCCACCAGCGCAGAACATTACTACCGGCAGTCGGCCGCTTTCGGCAACAGCGCGCACGAGTTCGAGCGGCGCAGCGTGGTCCTTGGCTGCGGTTGCGATCTCTGCGTCGCTGAGCCCGCCGAGTCGCTTAATCTCGCCATTGATGGTTCGCAGGTGCCGCACTGCTTCAACGATGTCACCGGTTCCGGCTTCGCCCTTCGAGCGGATCATCGCTGCGCCTTCGCCGATTCGGCGCAAAGCCTCACCTAGGTTGGTTGCGCCGCAGACGAATGGCACCTTAAATGGCCACTTGTCGATGTGGTTGGCCTCGTCGGCGGGAGTCAGGACCTCCGACTCGTCGATGTAGTCGACCTCTAGCGCTTCGAGCACCTGAGCCTCGGCGAAGTGGCCGATGCGGGCCTTCGCCATCACCGGAATCGTCACTGCCTCTTGAATCGACTGGATCATCTCCGGGTCAGACATCCGCGCCACGCCGCCGTCACGGCGAATGTCCGACGGGACGCGCTCAAGCGCCATTACGGCGCAGGCGCCGGCAGCCTCGGCAATGCGAGCCTGCTCCTGATCGATCACGTCCATGATCACGCCGCCCTTAAGCATCTCTGCCAGGCCAGCCTTTACTTTGAAGGTTGCTTCGTCGCGCATCGTGTTCAGTCTACGGCCCAACGGCCGCCAGAGACTACGCGCCAGAAAATTTGCGCCGTTTACTTGAGGCGGAAAGCCTTGATGCGGTCGGCGTAGCGTTCGGTGTCACGGCTGTAAACGCCATAGGCGAGCGCCTGAATGACGCTCAGTAGCGCGACATGCGAGCGCACATAAGCAGGCGAGTTCGACGAGTAGTAGAGCTGAACCTGTGCCAGCTTTGCGACCTCAGAGAGTGTCGCGTCGGTGATAGCGAGCGTGCTGCCACCGCGGTGACGAGCAAGCTTCATGCCGCGCAGCACCAGCGGATGCGGTCGGCCTGCGGCCAGTCCGATTACAAGCGAGTTCTCGTCGATTCGGCCGAGCCGCCCAAGCGCTTCCTGCGAGGGACTGGCAACCGTCTCAGCTTCGATGTCGAGCAGCATCAGCAGATGACGCAGGTAAGAAGCGAAGAAAGCCATCTGATCGGTGCCGACAACAAGGACGCGCGAAGAGTTAGCGATCGATTCGATAGCAGCTTCGACGTCACGGCGCGAGACCTTACGCGCCGTCTCTTCGACGTTTAGGTGGTCGGCTACAAGCGCGGTCTCGAATTCATTCTGGTCGAGGGCGAAGAGCGGCTCGGAGCCGGAACCCCCACCCTCCTGCCCGCTGGCAACGCGGCGACGGTACTCCTCGCGTGCTGCAACTTGCAGTTCGGGGAATCCTTCAAAACCGAGTGCCTGCGAGAAGCGAACAACCGTCGAGCTCGAGGTGTTCGCACGCCGAGCGAGTTCTTCGGCGGTCTGGAACGCGACTTCGTCGAGATGATCGACGATGTACTGAGCAACGTCCTTTTGGGAGCGCGAGAACTCATCGAAGCGTGCCTCGATGTAGGTAGACAGGGCCTGATGACCGCTGCCCTCGCGCCGCGTGGTCGTGGATGAACTTCCGGTTGTCTTCATAGGCCTGCTCTGTTTCGACGCCCCTACCCCCTGTTCCTTCCCAAATCGACCAATGGCTAGGATCGGAAGATGACTGAAGAGGCTGAGCCTGAGCAAATGCAGCGGATCGAGATGGACGGCGCATCGATAGAGGCTCTGATCCGCAGCGCTGCTATCGAGGAGCTTCGTCAAGACAGCACTGAGCTCGAGCGCAAGCAGTCACTTAGCCGTGGCGCTACCGCTTTAGACGCCCTCTGCGGTCTCAGCGACCGCCAGGGAACTGGCGCCGTCTGGGACGTGCTCTGCGAACTCAACCGGACCCAGCTAATTAGTTTTGCGACCTTCGCCGTTAGCGAAATGGCTGAACACACTGAGTATCACTGGGCCGATCGACCCGAAGATTAGTTCGGGCGCGCCAAGCCAACCGCTACTGACCAACCGGTCAGTTACAATGGCGGCATGACTACTACTGAGCAGATTCCCGATTCCGAAGTAACCCCCGACGCCGCGGTCCCCTTCAACCTTGCTCTCTCAGACGAGCAGAAGGAGATCCGCGACTGGGCCCACGGTTTTGCCGCCGACGTAATCCGTCCGGCCGGCGAAGAGTGGGACGAGCGCGAGGAAACCCCTTGGCCAGTGATCCAGGAGGCCGCAAAGATTGGGCTCTACGGCTTCGAGGGCACCGCACAGTTCTTCGGCGACCCAACCGGGCTGCTACTGCCGATCGTCAACGAAGAGCTCTTCTGGGGCGACGCCGGAATCGGCATGGCGATCTTCGGCACAACGCTCGCCGTCGCTTCGATCTTCGGTCAGGGCACAAACGAGCAGATCGGCGAGTGGATCCCGCGCTGCTTCGGCACCGTCGATGACCCAAAGGTCGCATCGTTCTGCGTTTCTGAGCCCGACGCAGGCTCGGACGTATCAGCGCTCCGAACCCGCGCCAAGTTCGACGAGAAGACGAACGAGTGGGTTCTCAACGGGCAGAAGGCTTGGGCAACGAATGGTGGCATCGCCGATGTCCACGTGATCGTCGCCTCGGTCGACCCTGAGCTTCGGTCGCGCGGCCAGGCCGCCTTCGTCGTCCCATTTGAGACCAAGGGCATCAGCCAAGGCGTGAAGGTCAAGAAGCACGGCATCCGCGCCTCCCACACAGCAGAGGTTCTGCTCGACGACGTTCGAATCCCAGCCGAGAACGTGCTCGGTGGCAAAGAGAAGCTCGATGAGCGTCTCGCCCGTGCGCGCGAAGGCACGAAGAACAAGTCGCAGGCAGCTATGGCGACCTTCGAGGCCAGCCGCCCGACCGTGGGCGCCCAGGCCGTTGGAATCGCCCGCGCCGCTTACGAGTACGCACTCGAGTACTCGAAGGAGCGCGAACAGTTCGGCCGCAAAATCATCGAGAACCAGTCGATCGCTTTCATGCTCGCCGACATGAAGATGGAGATTGATTGCGCTCGCCTGCTCGTTTGGCGCGCCTCCTGGATGGGTCGCACCGGTCAGGACTTCAACAACGCCGAAGGCTCAATGAGCAAGCTGAAGGCCGGCGAGGTCGCCGTTTGGACGACCGAGCGCGCAATTCAGATCCTCGGCGGTAACGGTTATGCGCGCGAGTACCCGGTTGAGCGCTGGCACCGTGACGCGAAGATCTACACGATCTTCGAGGGAACTTCCGAGATTCAGCGGCTTGTTATTAGCCGCGCGATCTCAGGCATGCACCTGAGCTAACGGCCGTCTACTAACCGCCAGCTTTGGCGATCGCTCGGCGCACTTCGGCGACCGAGAAAGCACCTTCGATCCGCTCGACTACCTTGCCCTGTGCGTTGAGGACGAACAGCCAAGGCTCGGTCGGTAGGCCGTACGCCGCTGGCTGCGTTCGCAGTCCAAGATCAACACGGTTGTCTTTATAGATCTCATTCGTGATGTAGGCGGCCTTGCCGCTCGTGTCGGTAGCCCGCGCTTCTTCGAGCACGTCAACTACAGGGCCACAGACCCGACTTTGGCAGAGGGCCGGGGTTGCGAACAGCAGCGCAACCGGCTTCTTGCCGTAAACATCGAAGAGGTCGGTCGTCAGCAGGCCGGTCGCGGCCGGCGAGCGGGTTGAGATCCGCGCGGCATCGCCAGCCACGGAGGCGAGCGTTGGCGTGTGAACCTTCGGCGCGGCATCCCCCACCTTCGGCGGGCCGCCGGGCTGGCCGACCTGAGCCGTAAACGGTGAGCTGAGAACTACACGCCCGTCGAGCTTGGCGAGCGCAAAGACTTGGTACTTCCCGGCCTTCGGAAATGTCACTTGGGCGACGTAAACGCTCTTGGCCGCGCCCGCGTCTTGTGCAGCCGTTTTGCTCGTGTATTGCGGTGCGACTGCGAGCGATTCGCTGTGGGCGATAAACGGGCCGCGGAGGTTTCCGCCGCCGGGGCTATCGATGTAGACGGCCGCCTGGGCTCCCGCGATCTGCTTCTGGGCTGGGTCGAAGAGCGCGAAGCCATAGCGATTAGTCCCTGGCTCAAGCACCGAAACGCTGGGCGCGAGAATTACTGATTCCTGATTCTGCTGCTTGAGCTGAGCGAGCGAAGTCGAAGATGCCTTTGGAAAATCAGCTGGGCTGGCGTTCGAGGCCGAGATCCCTTGGACCGCGCCGGTCGACGTTGACGAGCTCGAACTGCCACCGCAGGCAACGACGAGACAACTGGCAAGAACTGCGAGCAGTACGAGGCAAGATTTGCGCATTCGTCCAGTCTAGAAAGCTCGGGCTTCGCGCGAGCCGGTCGCCGCGCAATGGCGGCAATGTGATCGAATACGTGATGCAACCAAAGTGCGGCTAATCAAGGAGCAGCAAATGGCGGAACGGGCAGCAATCATCACAGGAGCTTCGAGCGGAATCGGACTTGCGATCGCTCAGATGCTGGGGGAGCAGGGTTACGGACTGACAGTCGCAGCGCGGCGCGCCGAGAAGCTAGAAGCGGCGGCGAAGACGCTGAGCGATCAGGGGTTCGACGTGCTCGCGATCCCGGCCGACCTAGGTGACGAAGAAGCTATCGCTGGAGTTGTGAAGAGCCACGAGGAGCGCTTCGGCCGCCTCGACGTGCTCGTCAACAATGCTGGCGTTGGATTCGGCGAGCTTGCCGATAACTTCACGACGAAGAAAATTGATCTTCAGCTCAACCTCAACCTGCGCGCGATCTTCCTCTTCTACCGCGAATGCATGCCGATGCTTCGCAAATCAGCCGAGGAACACAAGGGCACGTTGGTCGTGAACACGGCCTCAATCTCAGGAATTCGTGGCGAGGGCCTCCTGGGAATCTATTCGGCAACGAAGGCTGGCGTTGTCGGCTTCACGCAGGCGATGAACAAGGAACTAGGCCCAGCGGGAATCCGCAACACCGCTCTCTGCCCCGGCTTCGTCGATACACCGATGACCGATCCGTTTGCCGAGTACGTCGCGAAAGACACGATGATGCGGCCAGAAGACATCTCGGCTGCGGTCCGCTTCCTGCTTGAAGTGAGCCCGGCATGCATGGTTCCCGAAATCCGATTCGAACAGCCAGGGGGAATCTCGATCCCCGGCATCAACTAGGGAGAACAGCTAATGAAGCTCGGCGTACACATCGGCTACTGGGGCCTCGGCCTTACCAGCGAAGACCAGCTGGAAATTGTTCAAGAGGCTGAGCGACTTGGTTATGACTCCGTCTGGGCTGCTGAGGCCTATGGCTCTGACACGGCGACCGTGCTCGGCTGGCTGGCCGGCCAGACGTCAACGATCCGCCTTGGCTCAGGGATCTTCCAGATGCCTGGCCGCTCCCCGGCGATGACGGCGATGACGGCAGCGACAATCGACCAGCTCTCGAACGGGCGGATGATTCTCGGCATCGGCTCCTCAGGGCCGCAGGTAAGCGAAGGCTGGCACGGCGTTCGCTTCGGCAAGCAGCTCGCGCGCACACGCGACTACGTTGCCGTGCTGCGGATGGCCTTGGCGCGCGAGCGGCTCGAGTACAGCGGTGAGACGCTCGAGCTCCCTCTCCCCGACGGCCCGGGCAAGGCACTGAAGCTGACGATTGGAACCGTTCAGGAGCAGATTCCGATCTACATCGCTGCGATCGGGCCAAAGAACACGCAGCTAACTGGTGAGATCGCCGACGGCGTAATTCCAACACTCTTCTCACCGGAGCACGTCTCGGTGATGCGCGATGAACTTCAGATCGGCATCGATCGGGCCGGCAACGGCAAGACGCTAGCCGACATCGATATCGCGCCGACCGTGCAGGTGTACGTCAGCGACAACATGGAGGACGCGCGCAACTTGATGCGCCCGTTCATCGGCTTGTACGTCGGCGGAATGGGTTCGCGCGAGCAGAACTTCTACAACCAGCTTGTTCGCCGCTACGGCTTCGAAGACGCCGCGCAAGAGGTTCAGGATCTCTACCTCGACGGCAAGAAGGACGAGGCGATGGCGGCACTGCCCGACGAGCTAATCGACATGGTCTCAATTTGCGGCCCAGCCGATCACGTGCGCGAACGGATCGCTGCTTATCGCGAAGCCGGCGTCGGCACGCTCGGCGTGAGCCCGGTCGCCTTCACGCGCGAAGAGCGGATCACGCAGCTTCGGCTGATCGCCGAGCTCGCGGCAGACTGAGGCCCGGTGCGACTGCTGCTCGGCGCCTTCGGCGACCCGGGCCACGCCTTTCCGATGATCGCGCTTGGGCGCGCGCTGCGCGAGGGCGGCCACGACGTGACGCTACAGACCGCGCAGCAATGGGAGCAGGTCGTGCGCGGCGAAGGGCTGGCTTTTGCGCCTGCCCCCGAGTACCCCGTCTTCCCCACCCGTGACGCGCCGCTAAAGCCGTATCAAGCTGTACTTAGAGCTACCGAGGAGACGCAGCCGCTCGTGGAGGAGTGCGACCCGGAGATCGTCGTCCACGACATCCTCACGCTGGCTCCCGCGCTGGCCGCTGAGCGGGCTGGCGTGACGGTCGCGACGCTCGTCCCCCACGTTGATCCGCGCACAGCGCCGGGCGCTCCTCCCTATTCCGTCGGAGCGCTCCCGCCGAGAACCGCGCTTGGTCGCAAGCTCTGGGGCACTCTTCGCCCAGCAACAAACCGGGGGCTCGAAAGCGGGCGGGCGGAACTGAACGAGACGCGGCGCCGGCTCGGTCTGCCAGCCCTAGAACACCTCCACACAGGGCTATCGCGGCGGCTAACGATGGTCGCGAGCTTCCCCGCGCTCGAATACCCCCGCCCCGCGGAGCCCGCAACAGAGATCATCGGGCCGCTGATTTGGGAACCCCCAACCGAGCCGGTCGCACTGCCACCGGGCGACGGGCCGCTTGTCCTCGTAGCTCCATCGACTGCCCAGGACCCTCACCACAAGCTGCTGCAGGCGAGCATTAGTGGCTTGGGCCAGCTAGAGGGCGTTCGCGTTCTTGCAACATGGAACCGCCGCCCGCTGTCTGAGCCGATCGAGCTACCCGCCAACGTCACGCTGGTCGAATGGATTAGCTACGCGCAGACGATGGCGCATTGCGACGTTGTGATTAACCACGGCGGCCACGGCACGCTCGCCCGTGTGCTGGCAAGCGGAGCGGTGCCGGTTGTGATTCCTGCGGGAGGCGACCAGGCCGAGAACGCTGCCCGCGTCGCTTGGGCTGGCGCGGGCGTGCGCGTGGCGCCGCGCCTCGCCAGCCCGCGCGCGATCCGTGCGGCTACCGAGCGAGCACTAACTGACTCGTCGCTTCGAGCGCGGGCAACCGATTTTCGGTCGTGGTTCGAGAGCCACGATGCGGGCGCCCGAGCGACTGAGCTGCTCGAGCAGCTCGCCGCTGAGTGAGCGGGCCGCGCACCTCGCCGCGGCAGTGTCGTACCATGCAGCTCGCGGCGTCGCCTTGCGGCGCCGACGATCCGGGGTAGCTCAATGGCAGAGCGAACGACTGTTAATCGTTAGGTTGTGGGTTCGAGTCCCACCCCCGGAGCTGCCCTTACGCGGTGATGCAGTACCGCAACTACGAGTAGGCGAAGCGAGTAGGCTTCGGCTGTGCTTGCAAACTTGGTTGAGTCGCTGCTTTCTCGTCGGTCACGCGCACGGATAAGCGTCCTCGGCCCGCTTGGTGTGCTTCTGATCAGCTCTGCAATTGGGATCAGCCCAGCAACCTCGTCGGCCACCATCTTCAACCTAAGTAACGGCACCACCGTCAGCTACAAGCCGATCGCCGGCGCCGCGAAGTCGAACGGGGCGAATCAGAAGGCGATCAGGCCTGGGATACCGAAAGCGTTTGACTCGGTCTTCGGTTTCCTCGACTACGGCGGTGGGCCGGTGATGCCTTCAAACACCAACTACACGATCTACTGGCGCCCCGCCGGCGCCACCGCATTCGACCCGGGTTACATCGACGGTATCAACCGCTACTTCACCGATCTCGCGCACGACAGCACCTTGCCGCAAACCAGCGGCGGGGCCGGCAGACAGAACGTTGACTCGGTCGCAACCCAGTACAGCGACGGCAGCGGGAACTTGGTCAACTACGACTCACACTTTGGCGACGGCACTCATTCGTCGATTATTGATACGCACGCCTACCCAACGAACGGTTGCAGCGCAGCTCCAACCTGCCTAACCGACTCGCAGATTCAGGCTGAGATCAGTCGAGTTGTTGCTGAGAACAACCTTCCTCGAGGCCTTTCGCACGAGTACTTCCTCATCACCCCTGCCGGGGTTGAAAGCTGCTTCGACGGCGGCGGACCATGCTCGGCCGGATCGAACAACCCTTACTACTGCGCGTATCACGGCAATGTTGGCACCGACAATCCGATTATCTACTCAGTTGACCCGTACGTGACTGGCATTAACGGGTGCGACAACCCAGCGCAGCACCCCAACACCGGCTCCTATGACGGCCTCCTGCAAGGCGGCCTGAGCCATGAACACAACGAGTCGATCACCGACCCGATCCCCAACTCCGCCTGGACCGATATGAACCCAGCGCCAGGCGCCGGCGGCGAGAATGGTGACCTGTGCGGCAGCGATAACGGGACGACGCTTGGCTCCACTGCAAACGGCCCCTACAACCAAATCATCAACGGCCACTACTACTTCTACCAAACAGAATGGAGCAACATCGGGTCTGCCTGCCTAGGGCGGCTCGAGACTGTCCCGACGCTGCCAACAGCCTCATTCACGAGCTCGAAGCTTAAAGGCAACAACGTTGATTTCAACGTCGCGACCACACCGGGTGACACGACTCCCTACTTCTATGTATGGCAGTTCAATGACGGCGGCGAAGTAACCGTTGCGACGCAATCACCGCACATCACGCATACCTTCCCCGACGCTGGTGCCTACGGAGTGGCGCTGACGATAACGAACGCCTCACAAGGGCTCTACGGTGCCAGCAGGGGTCTGTCAAACAACGTTGAGGCTGGAAACAACGTGCCCCCCGTAGCGGCTTTCACAGGCCCGCCAACAACAGAGCAGGGCGTAGCCGCATCCTTTGATGGATCAACGTCAAGCGACAGCGATGGCACAATCGCCAGCTACGACTGGAACTGGGGTGACGGAACGCCCGACGACAGCGGAGTCGCCGCCAGCCACACCTTCGCTAGCGCTGGCAGCTACACCGTCACGCTGACGGTTACGGACAGCTCCGATGCGACCTCGATCGCCACACGCGGGATAACAGTCACCGTGCCACCACCGAAGACAATCACCGTGATCCGCACCAAGGTGCAATCTGTGCGTGGTGCCACCGAGCTCGTTACCACGGGAACCGTGCCCTCTGCCGGACGCATCGACCAGACCGCGACAAGCCGGGCGGGATCGAAGCGCACTACGCGCTGTCGCTCGACCAAGGTCACCTACCGCGCGTCGACATACACGATGCACTGCGGCCTCGACAAAGCGGCCCGTGCCGCGCTGCGCAAGACGCCGCTAACGCTCACCGTAGCTACCTCGTTCCGCGCTACTACGGGAGCGAGATCAACGCGCACGCAGGTAGTTCGTCTACCCCGCAGCCGCTAAGCGGCAGCCGCTGCTGGCCGCTGCCCCAACGGCTCCTTGTTGCCTTTACCCTTTATCGCGACAATGAGCCTTAGATCTAAAAGCCGCGGCGGTTCGCGGACGAAGGCGGTTGCAGCCTTAACCCTGCTTGCGCTCGGCGTAGTAACAGCGATCCTCGCGACGTTGGAGGGGTTCCCGGCTCACTTTGTGGCCGCCCTGATGCTGCTCGGTGCCGCCGTGCTCGCACTTGACGGCGTGATCCACAGCGGCGCACGGCGGTTGATCCAAACTGGTGCTGCCGGCGTCCTTGCGGTAGCGAGCATCCTGCTTCTGCTTGGAAGCATCGAACTGATTGCCGACCTAGCCACGATCGTGCTCTGGGGAAGCGCGATCTGGATTGCGCGCGCCGCGTTCACTGGAGGCAATGGGGAGCCGCTTGTGGCGGCCGTCGCTCCCAGCGCAGCGGTGATGTTCTGGAACCCGAAATCAGGCGATGGGAAAGCGTTAGCGGTCGGGCTCGCCGACGAGGCGACTTCCCGCGGCATCAAGGCCGTAGAGCTAAAGCGCGGAGATGACCTCCAGGCGCTGGTGCTCGCAGAGATCGCCGCTGGCGCCGATGCGCTCGCGGCGGCGGGCGGCGATGGCACGCAGGCGATCGTGGCGGCGATAGCGGCTGAACACAACCTGCCGTTCGCTTGCATCCCGGCCGGAACGCGAAACCACTTTGCGCTTGACCTTGGGGTAGACCGGGACGACCTAGTCGGCGCTCTTGACGCGTTCACCAACGGCGGTGAGAAGCGCGTTGATCTGGGTGAGGTGAATGGCCAGGTGTTCGTGAACAACGTTTCACTTGGGCTCTACGCCGAGGCCGTGCAGCGCGACGACTACCGCGGGGCGAAGCTGCAAACGCTCCTCGACATGGCTCCCGAAGTTGCCGGGCCCGACGGCACCGGGCTGGAGCTCGAGTGGAGCGGAGACTCGGACCAACGCAGTGAAGATGCAGTCGCGGTGCTGATCTCAAACAATCGCTACCGGGTCGGCAGGCTGATGGCGTCCGGGACACGCCCCTCGATCTCTGACGGCCTGCTCGGAGTCACGGTCTTCGAGACCGCGATCCCCGGCCCGGGCGATGGCGTCTTGCGCAGGCCCTGGCGCGAGTGGACGACGCCCGCACTAGAGCTAAACGCGCCCACGCCGATCGCAGCGGGAATAGATGGCGAAGCTACGACGCTCCACTCGCCGATTCGCTTTCGCATTCGCAGCAAAGCGCTAAGGGTGCGGATCGCCAGCCACCACCCAGGTGTATCGCCATCGGCCGCGCTTCCCGACCGGCTGATTGACCTACCGGGCCAGCTCTGGGATCTGGCTACAGACCGCGCGTAGTGCTCTAGCTGACTTAACCGGCTCGCGATTTCTACCCGCGTAGTACATTTCCGTCATGAAGCGTTTGGTCATCGCCCTCTCCGTCGCAGCGCTGTTGGCAGTGCCAACAGCGGCATCCGCTCGCTCAGTCCTCTGGGCAGGTACGCACGGCACCCCCGGCGTCTTCGATTTTGCCGGAGTGCCGTTCGAAACGCTCATGCTGGACACGAACACCGGCAGGGTTTCGATCAAATCACTTCAGGCCGTGATGGCCTGCACCAACCCGGCGGGCCACGTCAGTCCGGTCGCTTTCTGGGTGACAAATTCACACGTGCGTGCGACGCTGCACAGCAATCGCTACACGATTGACCTCAGCTCGGTCGCCAATGGCGGCCGTCACGCTGCCGTCCACGTCACAGGCACGCTCGGCTCGAACGGGCGCGGCTCCGCTCGGATTAGAATCCTCGGGAATAGCCGTGACAGCAACGGCGCGATTCTTGAACGGTGCTCGCGGGAAGTGACGATCGCCGTCCGTCGCGGCCCGAGCTAAGTCAGCTCTGCGGTTCGCGGGTCTGCTCGAGGCTCTCTTCGACCTCGCGTTCGATCTGGTCACGGAGGCTTTCGCGCTGCTCAACAAGCCCTACGAGCAGCTTTGGATCATTCTGCTGAGCGGCAACGATCTCGCGCTCTGTTCGGGCTGCGCGCAGGCGCAGACCCTCTGCGTTGAGCGCAGCACGTGAGCTGGCGTTCTGAACCGCGCGCACCTGAAGCTCGGCAAGTGTCCGACCGAGCTCCTCGTCATCGGCCGGAGCATGAACCTCTGAGCCCGGTGGCGTGGCGATAATTAGCTGCGCGGCGCGCAGAAACACCGGGCTGACGAAGTCAAGTTCCAGATCCATCGCGGCGAGAGCCTCCCTGCCGACGGCTGGATCGGCGAGGCACTGAACGAGGAATGCACGCTCTACGCGCGCGCCAGGATCGATGACGGTCGTTGCAGGGCGCAGCGGCTGATCGGGGGCCTCATCACCGGCCACAGGACTAGCTGTCGGTGTCGGCGCTGGCAGCGGGCGCGCACGGCCGAGCCACTCGCTGAGCTTGGCTCCGCTCACGCCGAGCGCGGCTGCGGCAACTTCAGTTAGCTCGTCGCGCATAGCGCTGGCTGGGAGTGGAGTGATGATCGGCGCGAGCTCACTCACTGCGCGGTCTTTCCCTTCTGCCGTTGAGAGATCTGCGAGCAGCAGCGCACGGTCAACGCGGAAACGGACGAAAGGCACTGAGCCTGCAACCAGCTTCGTAATCGCCTCGGGACCCTGCTGCTGGACGATATCGGCCGGGTCATTGCCTGCCGGAAGCGGCACGACGCGCAGCTCAAGCTTGCGTCCCTCGGCCACCTTGGCGGCGCGAATCATCGCCTCTTGCCCCGCGCTGTCAGCGTCGAGCGCGAGCGCCACGACCGGGGCCATTCGCGCCAGCTCAGAGACTTGATCCTCGGTGAGCGCGGTACCCATCAGCCCGACCGTGTTGCGCAGACCGGCCTGATGCATTGCGATTACGTCGGTGTAGCCCTCGCAGAGAATCACCTCACCGCCCTTTGCGGCCGCGGCGCGGGCAAGGTCGGCGGCGTAGACCTGACGGCCCTTGTGGAAGACGGCGTTCTCTGAGCTGTTCAGATACTTGGGCTGTTGGTCAGCGCCGACGGCGCGCGCACCAAAGCCGAGCACGCGGCCGCGGCTATCGCAGAGCGGGAATGTGATTCGCCTGCGGAAACGGTCGTAAACGTTGCCCTTCTGATTCTTCGCCGTCAACCCAGCGTCCCAAAGCTCCTCTTCGCTATAGCCGCTCTGGCGTGAAGCGATCAAAACCTTGTCCCAGGCGCTCGGGGCGTAACCGACGCGGAACTCGCGCAGCAGAGCCTCATCGAGCCCGCGCGACTTGAGGTACTCGCGGGACTCCTCGGCCTCCGGTGATTCCCAAAGGTTGCGAACGTAAAAGGCAGCCGTGCGCTCAAGCAACTCGAGCAGCCGGTCACGCTTCTCGCGTCGCTGCGCCGCCTGCGGGTCCTCCTCCGTCAGTTCCATCGTCACGCCATAGCGATCAGAGAGCGACTCAACTGCTTCGCGGAAATTGAGCCCCTCGGTTAGCTGTACGAACTTAAAGAGGTCTCCCCCTTCGCCGCAACCAAAACAGTGGAACACCTTCTGCACTGGATCGACGCTGAACGACGGGCTGCGTTCGTCGTGGAACGGGCAGACACCCATTAGCTGCTGCCCCGATCGCTTCAGCTCGGTCTTTGCGCCGACTAGCTCCGCCATGTCAACGGTCTGGCGCAGGCGCTCGATTGAATCGTCGGTGTAGAGCGGCATCGGTGGCAGCTTACGCGGCGAACGACTCCGGAACGGTCAGCTGCTCAAAGACGCGGATGCAGTAGCGGTCGGTCATGCCCGCCAGATAATCAGTTACGCGCCGATCGAGGGCCGCCCCGGGCGCGCCGCCGCCATCAGGGATCCGATCCGGATCGGCGACGTAATGGTTGAAGAGAGTTGTGATGACGCGCTCTATTCGGCTGTGCTCGGCGCGCGCGCTGACGCCGAGGTAGACGTTTTCAAACATCCATGTACGCAGCTCATCCATCGCCGCACCGGCCTCTGCTCCTTGAACAATTGCCCCGGCAGCTTGTGAGTGTTCAACGAGGTCGTGTACGAGATAGTCAATTCGGGCCGAGCCGCTGGCGCCAAGGGCACCAATTGGGCCTTCGGGCAGGTCGCTCTCATCAACGACCCCAGCGCGGGTTGCATCATCAATATCGTGGTTTATGTAGGCGACCCGATCGACCAGACGTACGATCGCACCCTCAAGCGTGCGCGGCGGGTCAGCGCGGCCGGAGTGGCAGGCGATCCCGTCGCGAACGTCTTCATTCAAGTTGAGGCCGGCGCCGTCGCGCTCGAGCACGTCGACTACCCGGAGTGACTGCTCGTAGTGGCGAAAGCCGCCATCGAACCGCTCTTTAAGGCACCGATCAAGCACAGCTTCGCCGATGTGACCGAATGGTGGATGGCCGAGGTCATGGCCGAGGCCGATCGCCTCAGTTAGGTCTTCATTCAGTCTCAGTGCGCGGGCCACGGTGCGCGCGATCTGCGTTACCTCAATCGTGTGTGTAAGGCGTGTGCGGTAATGGTCGCCCTCGGGAGAGACGAAGACCTGTGTCTTGTGTTTGAGCCGGCGGAACGCTTTGCAGTGGACGATTCTGTCGCGGTCCCGTTGAAGCGGTGATCGCAGCCCGCAGTCAGGTTCATCAACGAGCCGACGGGCCGGCCAGGAGCGCGCAGCAAGCGGCGAGAGCAGCTCCTCTTCGAGCGCCTGCTGGCGTTCGGCGAAAGCTTGGGCTACTGAGCCGGGGTTGGCGTGCGGATCCATCGCGCTCATTCTCGCAGCCCACGGCATGCTGCTGCCAAACAGGTCATGCGATCTCTTTCAGGCGCACCTGCCCGTGGTGCGCAGCAGTCTCACTGATCGCGCGATCTGCCAGCGCGATCACGCGCGCGTCGGCGGCGGGCGTTTCGGCTAGTGGCCGTCCAAGGGCGTCAGTGAGGAAACGATGTGTCTCGCCATCGAGCTCAAACGATCCCGCCTCGCAGGACGCGCAAATCACTCCCCCGGCCGCTGGCGAAAACCCAACTAGTTGATCGGCCTCGCCGCAGCTGGCGCAGGCAGCGAGCTGCGGAGCGAACCCAGCGGCCAACAGAAGTTTTAAGCGAAATGCAACTTGGAACTCGTCGGTCGCCTTCTGAGGATTCTCGTCGAGCAGCGCTAGCGCGCTACAGAGCAGATTGAACACCTCTGGGTGCGGCTCACCGGAGTCGAAGACTCTGCCGAGTGAGTCGCAAGCCCTTGCCGCACTGTTGAGCGCCCGCTCATCGGCGCGCAGAGTCGTATATGCAGCCACCGTTTCCGCGCCGGTCACGGTCATCAGGTCGCTGCGCCCCTCGTGAAGCTCAAGATTGAGGCGGAAGAACGGTTCTAGTCGGCCCCCGAAGCGACTTTTCGAGCGACGGACTCCTTTTGCGATCGCACTGATCTTGCCGCGCATCGGTGTGTATACGTGCAGGATCCGATCGGCTTCGCCGTAGCGCATCGACCTTAGGACCACCGCTTCGGTCTTAACCGGCCCAGCCATTAGAGAACCGCTCGCCGGCTCGCTACATTTATAGGCATGCCAAACGTTGTCATGTACTCATCATCGCCATGCCCGTACTGCTCGCAGGCGAAGGCGCTGCTCAATGCCCGTGAGATTCCGTTTAAGGAGATCAACCTCAGCATGGACGCCGAAGGCCGGGCTGCCCTCAACGAGAAGACCGGCATGATGACCTTCCCACAGATCCTCGTTGATGACCAGCCGGTCGGCGGATTCCAAGAACTCATCGCCGCCGACCAGAACGGGAAGCTAAACGAGTTGTTCGGCGCTTAGAGGTCCCCCGCGGGCGCGTTTGACAGCGTTCGCACACGTAGGTCCCTCTCCCTGCGACGACCATCTTTCGAATCTCGTTGCCGCAGCGCGGGCAAGGCTCGCCCGCGCGCCGGTGAACGAGAAACTCGTCTTGGAAGCTGCCGTAGAGTCCGTCGGCGTGACGGAAGTCATCGATCGTTGCGCCGCCCGCATCGAGCCCAGCCTGTAGAGCATCTTGAATTGTCGTGGCCAACAGCGCGTATTGAGCCGGTTTGAGACGTCCGGCTTCGCGCATCGGGTGGACTTTGGCGCGGAACAGCGCCTCGTCGGCGTAGATATTGCCTATCCCAGCGACCGCGCGTTGGTCGAGCAGGAAGGCCTTGACCGAGGTTCGTTTTTCGGACGCCAGCGCGCGCAGCGCGGCTCCGTCGAGCGCGCCTGAGAGCGGTTCGATCCCCAGCCGCGAAGCAAAGTAGCGCTCAAGCGACTCATCTCCGACGATCACCTCGGCCGTGCCAAAGCGCCGCGGGTCGGTGAAACGCAGCGTCTTGCCACCCTCGAGCTCGAATACGGCGCGCTGGTAGGGAGCGGCGGAGTCACCTTCCAAGAGGAAGTTCCCGGTCATCCGCAGGTGGCAGATCAAATAGAACTCGTCGCCGAGCGCGAAGATCAGGTACTTGCCGCGGCGATCGAGCCGCTCGATTGTTCGCCCTTCGATAAGACTGGCGAGCTCATCGGCGGCAAGCGGACTCGCCCACTTGGGATCGAGCACCTCGAGGCGCGTAATCAGCTTGCCGCTAAGTGCAGGTGCCAGCTGACGGCGGATCGTTTCAACTTCAGGCAGCTCTGGCATCACTGCCGAGGATAGGCGCGGCGGCTGTCGTCTGCGCTGAAGTTACGCGGCGTGACCGATTGTTGCCCGCGGGTGGGCACCAAAGTACTGGTCCTTCAGCCGCTCAGCTGACAGGTGCGTGTAGATCTGGGTCGTGGCGATGTCAGCGTGCCCGAGCATCTCTTGCAGTGCGCGTAGATCGCAGCCACCGGCGAGGAGATGCGTTGCGAAGGTGTGGCGAAGCGTGTGCGGGCTCATAAGCCCAGCCAGGCCAGCAGCGCGAGCGTGGCCCTGCACAACCTTGTAGAGGCCTTGGCGCGTGAGTGCGCCGCCACGTTGGTTAACGAACAGGTGCTCTTCGTCGCGAATTCCAACCAGCTTTGGCCGAGCCTCATCGAGATAGATACGGAGAGCGGCAACAGCAGCGCTGCCCACTGGGATCAGCCGTTCTTTGGAGCCTTTGCCTCGGGCCCTCATAACACCCTCGTCAAGGTCAATGTCGCCGATCAGGAGACCCGTAGCTTCAGAAGCGCGCAAGCCACACGCGTACATCAGCTCCAACATCGCACGGTCGCGCTTGGCGCCCGAGCTGTTTCCCTGCGGTGCAGCGAGCAGCAGCGAAACTTGATCGCGGCTGAGGACCTTCGGCAAGCGCCGCGGCTTGCGCGGGGCGCGCAGATCGGCAGTCGGGTCATGGTTGATTATCCCCTCGCGGCGCAGGTGGCGATAGAACGAGCGCAGACACGCGGTCTTGCGCTGGAGCGTTGCCGCAGCGGCGGGAGCCCGATCGGGACCCCCACCCGCTAACTGATCGAGGAAACCAGCGAGTTCGGTGTGCCCGGCTTCCAGAACCGATGAATCGCTCTCCTCGAGGTAAAGACCGAACTGCATCAAGTCGGTTCGATATGCGCCGAGCGTGTTACGCGAAAGCCCACGTTCTAGCTCGAGATAGGCAAGAAAGTCCAGAACGTGGTGCTGAAAGGTTCGCTCGCCGGCCGTGGTCGCAATCGCCATCTGAGTGCAATTCGCCGCCGGGCCGCGGCTTCCTTACCGCTGCAACAGGCGCTGCGTGGAGCTCAGCTGGCGACGTCGAGCTGTGAGCCAAGCAGCGCGCCGCCGGCGAGCGCCGCGCCAAAGAACAGCGGGTCATCTTCGATCGAGCGCCCCATCGTTGTAGCCGGAAGTCCACTCTCGTCATAGGCAGCCAGATCAACCTCAACTTCGACGATCGAATGACCGCAGCCGCGGCCAATCAACTCACCGCTCCCAACCGGCGCACCAACACTGACCGGGGCCAGCAAGAGGTCGAGAACAGTCTGTGTGTGGTGGGAACAACCTTGATGGCGTTCGCGTTCGTCACTGCTCGACATCCGCGGCGCGACGATTACCGGACACCCGAGCGCGAGCGCGGTGTGTGCGGCGTCAAGAGCGGCCATACCGCCGTGCCCGAACCTCGAGCCTGAACCGATGATGCCCGGGCCCGGCGCAATCACTGCCGCGTCCCAGCCAAGTTCGGTGAGCCCGTAAGCGAGTGCGCCAGCCAGCGATATTGCCTCTGCTTCGCCGCCGTAGCTTGAGCCGGCAGTAACGGTTCCAGCGAGCAGCCCTCGTGCACGCAGATCTGCGACCGTCCGCGAGTGGCCGCCCGGCAGCGCCCCTCCAGCAGCCTGAATGAAGCCAAGCCTTGTGCCGGCGCGTACCTGCGCGACCGCCCAAGCGAACGGTGCTAGCTGACCGTGCAGGAAGCAGACGCCGACAGGCCGTCCTTCGGGCAGCCCCTCGCTTGCATCCTCAACAGGGATCACAGCGTGCTGCAACGAGCTGTAGTTCAGCTTCATGACATGCGCGCCCGATGCCCCGTCGCCGCCAAGCCCGCGCGTGAGATTGACGTGCACAATGTCAAAGCCCCCCGATCCGAGCGCGAGGTCGGCCGCCGCCGTGTTGATTACGACCGAGTCTCCAATCTCGCATGGCCCTACAAGAGCCGTGTCAGCGGTAGCCGCGCGTGGGCCACGCCCTGGCACGTCAACCACGAGTTGCTGCTCTGGGGCGACCTCAGCGGCCTCGGTTACGACACCTTCGCGCAGGACGAGCATCGATCAATCCTTACCGAGCTCGTCCAACAAAGCGAATGTGACGTTGAGCATTGCCTCGAGGTCGCTTACGGCAACGCGCTCATCGGGCTGGTGTGAATTCTGCGTGCCGTTTGCAAGATTCACGCAGCTGAAGCCTTTTTCGCGGAAGGCGTTTGCGTCTGAGCCGCCGCCGCTCTCCACGAGAGTCGGCTGAAAGCCGCAAGCCCGCAGAGCCTCCTGCGCGGCGCGCACGCCACGCTCATCGTCCGACAGGCGGTACCCCACGAACGACCGTTCAATCGTCAGGTCCAAATCACACTGACAATCGGGCGCGTTGGCGGCGTCCTGAAACACTTCAGCAACGTTCTCTGCCATCAGTTCGGCCTGACCATCTGTCAGCGACCTGACCTCACCGTCAACTTGGCAGCGCTCGGGTACGACGTTAGTACCGGCAACTCCGCCGCGTATCCGCGCGACGTTTGCGGTACTCGCTTCATCGATCCGTCCGTCGGGGAGAGCAGCGATCGCACGAGCAGCTGTCGTTATCGCGCTGCGTCCGTCCTGCGGCGCGATCCCAGCATGCGCAGCACGGCCTCGAACGTCAGCACGCCAGCGGATATGAGTTGGCGACGCGCCGATGATCTCACCGATCGGAGTGGCGTGGTCGAAGACAAAGCCGAGCTCGGAGCTGAGCTGTCCCAGATCGAAGTTGTTGGCTCCAAGCAGGCCGGGCTCCTCGGCAACCGTGAAGCAGAGCTCGACGCCCAGCGGCGCGCCTTCGATCTTCACTCGACGCGCCAGCTCAAGCAAGACCGCAACCGCGGCCTTGTTATCGGCTCCGAGAATCGTGTCGCACTCGCTCTGCCACACGCCATCGACGACAACCGGTCTAATCTCACCGTCGTGTGGCACGGTGTCGAGATGGGCACAGAAGAAAGCGCACCCGTCGCCACTCCCGCTGATCCGCGCCAGCAAGTTCCCGCTCTCACCGCCGATCGCCGATCCGGCTCCGTCCTCGTCAACCTCGACGCCGATTTGTTCGAGCTCGCTGCGGACGTAATGCGCGACCGCGCCCTCGTGGCGGGACGAACTAGAGATAGCGCAGAGTGCCGCGAAGGTTTCGTTTAGGCGCCGGGTCTCGAGCTCCGAGGCTGGCCTCATTCGCGAACGATCAGGCCGAACGGCGAGCAGCTTGCGCGTCGCCCTCTGCTTCGGCCTGCGGCTGGCCGCCTCGAGCAGCGAAGGCTGCAGCAACAAACTCGCGGAAGAGCGGGGCCGGGCGCTCGGGGCGCGACTTGAACTCAGGGTGATACTGAGCCGCAACGAAGAATGGGTGGACGTCGGAGGGCAGCTCAACAGCTTCGACCAGCCGTTCATCCGGCGAAGTGCCACTGACGACGAGCCCAGCATGCTCGAGCTTCTTGCGCAGCGCAATCGAGACCTCGTAACGATGACGGTGACGCTCGTATACGACGGCCTCGCCGTAACAGTCGCGGACGATCGTGCCGCTATGGAGCTTGATCGGGTCGGCCCCCAGACGCATCGTGCCACCTAGATCTGAGACTTCCTTCTGCTCAGGCAGCAGGTCAATTACGGGCCACTCAGTCTCGAGATCGAACTCGGTCGAGTTGG
The DNA here is from genome assembly GCA_903821395.1 of uncultured Solirubrobacterales bacterium. Classification (GTDB taxonomy): domain Bacteria; phylum Actinomycetota; class Thermoleophilia; order Solirubrobacterales; family Solirubrobacteraceae; genus F1-60-MAGs163. The sequence continues at coordinate 42,411 of CAIJLJ010000043.1, forward strand.
CGCCGTCCATGCCAACGACCGAGCGCGCAAACTCGCAGACCGCCATTTGCATACCTAGGCAAACCCCGAGGTATGGAATCTTCTGCTCACGGGCTACTCGCACCGCCCGAATCTTTCCTTCGATGCCGCGCCCACCAAATCCGCCGGGAACGAGGATTCCGTCGGCGCCGCCGAGACGCTCGAGCGCGACCTGGTCGTCAATCAGGTCCTCAGAATCAACCCAGTCGATCTCTACGTTTGCGCCGGCGAGGTTGCCGCTATGAATCAATGCTTCACTCACCGACTTGTAAGCGTCGGCGAGGGCGATGTACTTGCCGACCAACGCGATCTTCACCGGAGCTGTTGCTTCGGCTGCACGCGTGACAATCGCGTCCCACTCGCTTAGATCGGCTGGGGCAGCCTCGATCCCGAGCTCGTCGCAGATGAAATCGTCCACCTTTTGTTCGCAGTACCAGAGCGGCACTTCGTAGATGTCATTTACGTCCTTGGCTGAGATGACGGCCTCAACCGGCAACGAGGCGAAGAGTGCGATCTTTTTGCGGATGTCGTGGGAGAGCTCGCCCTCGCTGCGGCAGAGCAGCATGTCGGGCTGAATACCGATCCGACGCAACTCGTTGACCGAATGCTGGGTCGGCTTCGTCTTGAGCTCGCCAGCGTGACCGATGTATGGAACAAGAGTGAGGTGGATGAACATGCAGTTGCGCCGACCGACGTCGACGGGGAACTGCCGGATCGCTTCGAGGAACGGGAGCGACTCGATGTCGCCTACCGTGCCGCCGATCTCGGTGATGACGACGTCTACATCGCTGGTCTCCGCGATTAGACGGATGCGCTGCTTGATCTCGTCGGTGATGTGCGGAACAACCTGCACGGTCGCGCCAAGGTAATCGCCGCGGCGCTCACGCCTGATGACGGCGTCGTAAATGCCGCCAGCGGTGACGTTCGAGGCCCGCGTCGTGTTGGAGTCGGTGAAGCGCTCGTAGTGACCGAGGTCGAGATCTGTCTCGGCACCGTCCTCAGTCACGAATACCTCGCCGTGCTGATACGGCGACATCGTGCCAGGGTCAACGTTGATGTAGGGATCAAACTTCTGCAGGCCAACGGTGAGTCCGCGGGCAACAAGCAGGCGCCCAATGGAGGCGGCAGCTATTCCTTTTCCGAGGGATGAGACGACTCCGCCTGTGACGAAGATGTGACGGGGCTGGCGTTGAGCGTCAGGCACGATGAACAATTCTCCCTATCGAGTCTAGATGACTTAGTCCCGGAGTTGATTCGACGAGCGAGTTGATCGAACGAATTTCTCCGTAAATGGTTAATAGAACGAGTACTGCGGCTGCGACTGCGAGCCCGGTTGTGTCGAGCACCAGCACCAGCCAGACGCCGGCAACGGCGCCAACGACATTTGAACCACTATCGCCGAGGATGCCGCGCTCACGCAGATCCAAGGCCCCACAAACAAGCACCGGCCCAACCCAAAGGCCAAGGCTGAAGAGCGAATCAAAGCTCCAAGCGCCGAGAGTGCAACCGATGCCGACGAGGACGAAAACTTTGACCGAGCGACCGGGCCGGAGGTCGAGCAGATTGAACATGTTCGTCGCTAGCACGATTACCAGCGCGGCGAGCAGAAACCGGGCCACCCCATGCTGCGTGACGGCCGACCAGGCAAGCGCCAAGCCAAGCGTTCCGACTGCTTTCAGCGCGCCGGTACTGAATGAACCGCCCAATGCTGCTCCGCCGTGGCCGCGCCAGCCGCGCGCACTACCGGCGAAGGCGTCGTCGGCAATCCCGAGCGCAACGACTCCGAGGATCAACGGTAGGGCGACGAAGTCGAGAGTGTTTAGGTTGAACAAGCCAGCAAGTAAGGCGAGCGGTATTAGCGCCGCGAGCGCCGCCGCCGGGATCAGCAGTCCGAGCGGACAAGGAAGCATCTCGTCGCGGAAGTTTGCCCGAAGATGACCACCCTCGGCGAGGAACGAAACGACCGAGGGAGCGAGGACCAACGCGAGCAGAAACGAGAAGATCAGTGGGAGCGCTGGCACCTGAGCAACCTACATAGCGCAGCGGACGAGCATTTCCCGTGACCGCCCTCCTCCGCTAACGTTTGGCGGAGCCAAAGCAGAGGAGACGATGATGAGCACCGACAACCCGATTGAGCCGACCGAGATGACCGACGAGCAGTGGCGCGAACGCCTCGATCCTGAAGCGTTCGCCGTGCTGCGCGAAGCAGCGACCGAACCAGCTTTCACAGGCGCCTACAACGACGAGAAGGGCGTCGGAATGTTCCGCTGCAAAGGATGCAACGCGGAGCTATTTTCGTCCGATACGAAGTTCGATTCAGGAACCGGCTGGCCGAGCTTTACCGACCCGGTCGTCTCAAATGCCGTCACTCTTGTCGACGACAACTCGCACGGAATGCGCCGCACCGAGGCAATCTGCGCCAAGTGCGGCGGCCACCTCGGCCACGTCTTCGACGACGGCCCCGGCGAGAGCGGCCAGCGCTGGTGCATCAACTCAGCCGCGCTGGACTTCGAAGAACGCGAGTAGCGACTAGCCAGCCGCGAGTTCGGGGCCCGGGAGCAGGCCACCCGCGTCGGCGCCTGTGCCGAAGCTGCCCCGTGCGCCGGCGAGCGCGAAAACCAGTGCGGCCTGGCCGGCGGTCTGGTCGATGTTGTCGACACTCGATAGGTTCCGGGCGCGGTACCAAGCGACCTGAGTCGGAACCGTGTCGGTGGCCTGCACGCCAACGATCGAGCTGCGCGTTCGGGTCATGCCGGCCATTAAGCCGTCTTCAAGCAGGCTCGTGTTTGTCGCGTCCGCGCCGGTAAGCGTCCGCGGCTCGCGCACTACAACAATCGCGTCAAACGGGCCGAGGCCGCCTGCCCTAGTCGTGAAGAGGGCGTTAGCTTCACTCTTTAGGAGTGCACC
>CAIJLJ010000044.1 GCA_903821395.1 uncultured Solirubrobacterales bacterium
GACCGAGACCTCAAGGCCAGCCCGCGTGTAGAGCACGCCGTCGGCATCGCGCGTTGCCTGCGACCCCATGATGTTGGTGATTGCCATCACGGTTGCCCCACGCTCTTTGGCGAGCCGCATTGCAGCCAAGGTGTCGGCCGTCTCGCCTGACTGCGTAATCCCAATCACTAGGTCGCCGGGACCGACGATTGGGTTGCGATAGCGGTACTCGGACGCGATCTCTACGTCGACGGGTACGCGCGCGAGCTCTTCAATCGCGTAACGGCCGATCAGCCCAGCGTGGTAGGAGGTTCCGCAAGCGACGACGATGATCCGTTTTGCGCTGCGGAGCTGCTCATCGGCGAGTGCTCCAACGTCATCGAGATCGACTCCGTCTTCGCGCACTGTGCGGTCGGCGATCGTCTCAGCAATCGCGTCAGCCTGCTCATAGATCTCTTTGAGCATGAACGTCTCAAAGCCGCCTTTTTCGGCGGTCTCCTCATCCCAGTCAACGGTTACGACATCGCGCTCGATCGGCGCTCCGTCAGCAGTCGAAAAACTGGCGCCACTAGGCCGAACAGCGACGATCTCACCGTTCTCCACGTACTGCACCCGCCGCGTCTGCGCTAGAAACGCAGGGACGGCGGAGGCTAGGAACATCTCGCCCTCGCCCACACCGATGATGAGGGGGCACTCCTTGCGAGCGCCGACGAGCAGTTCAGGCGATCCAACCGCCATCGCAACGAACGCGAAATGTCCTTCGAGCTCCGCATAGGCGTCACGCACGGCCTGTTCCAGATCACCATCGAAATTGGTCGCGACTAGGTGAGCGATTACTTCCGCGTCGGTCTCCGAGGTAAAGCTGGCACCGCCAGCCATCAGCCGGTCTCGCAGTTCCATGTAGTTCTCAACGATCCCGTTTACGACGACGTGGACGTGGTCAGAGGTATCAAAGTGCGGGTGTGCATTCTGCTCGTTGACCCGGCCGTGCGTTGCCCAGCGCGTGTGACCGATGCCAATCGTCGCGGACTCAACGAGCGTTGCCGTGGCGCCGCCAGCAGCCTGTCTTGCTTCAACCGCGGTCTGAAGCTGTGCCAAGTTTCCAACCGCCCGAACAGCCTCGATTGCGCCGTCCGCCATTACTGAAATGCCGGCTGAGTCGTAGCCGCGGTATTCGAGTTTGGCGAGCCCAGCGAGCAGCAGCTCTTCAGCGGCCCGCGAGCCGACGTAACCGACGATTCCACACATTGCTCCAAGCCTAGCTACCGGTTGCGATGGTTCCGGGCTTACGGCCGAAACTGCTGATCAGCCAGCGGCCTCAACTACGGCTACGAGCCTGGCACAGACCGCCTCGCACTCATCGCCCTCAGGCGCTTCAACCATCACTCGTACTAACTCTTCGGTGCCGCTCGCTCGGACCAGTACGCGTCCACGGCCAGTGAGCTGATCGTTCTCGTCCTTGGCGGGCCCGACTACGGCATCGAGTGCCCGCCGTTTGTCGCTGACGCGCACGTTGACCAGTCGCTGCGGAAGTTTTGTCATAGCGGAACGCTCGGCGAGGTCGCCGCCAGCGAGCGCTTCTAGCGTTAGCAGCGCGCTGGCAATGCCATCGCCAGAAGGAACAAAACCCATATCGATGATGTGGCCCGATTGCTCGCCACCGAGCGCCCAGCCGCGCTCTCGCAGCTCGGCCAGCACGTAGCGGTCGCCGACGTCGGCGGTCGCCACCTCGATGTCGGCAGCCTCCATCGCGGTGTGAAAGCCGTAGTTGGTCATCACCGTCACCACGACGCCGCCGCCGCTCAGGCGGTCGGCACTGCGCAGGTGAACTGCCGCCAGTGCGATCAGCTCGTCACCATCGACCACCACGCCCCCGCGATCAGCCGCGAGCACGCGGTCGCCATCGCCATCGAACGCGAAGCCGACGTCGTGCCCGCCGGCGACTACCGCCTGGGCAAGTGCCTCGATATGCGTCGAGCCGACGCCATCGTTGATGTTGCGTCCGTTCGGCTCATCGCCGATCACAGTTACGGATGCTCCAAGCCGCCTGAAGATTTCTGGCCCCACGCGGTAGGTCGCGCCATGAGCGCAGTCCAGCAGCAAGTTGACGCTTGATAGGTCGAGCGCCTCGAAGCGAAGCTCGAGCGCGCGAAGGTAATCCTCTTGCGTGCCGTGAAGCTCTCGGACACGCCCGATCTGGAGGCCTGAGTGCGCGCCAGCCTCGAGGCGCGCCTCAATCGCTTCCTCCGCATCATCGGTCAGTTTTAGGCCATCGGCGCCAAAGAACTTGATGCCATTGTCTTGATACGGGTTGTGTGACGCTGAGACGACCACGGCGAGATCGAACCCGTACTGAGCTATCAAGAGAGGCGCGGCTGGGGTCGGAAGAACACCTCCCAGTAGCGCGTCACCGCCCGCAGCCGTTATTCCTGCCGCCAGCGCCGATTCGAGCATCTCCCCGGACTCACGCGTGTCACGAATCACGAGCACGCGCGTCCCGCTCCCGCCAGCTTGTTCTGTTGCCGCACGGCCTAGAGCCATTGCCAGATCGGCGGTGAGCTTCTCACCAGCGAGTCCGCGCACGCCGTCGGTTCCAAAGAGATGACGAGCCATGTCTAGAAAACTAAAGAATCTACGCCAACTGCGCGGAGCAGATTGCCTAGCGCTTGCTGAACTGAGGCCGCTTACGCGCCTTCTTAAGCCCGGCCTTCTTGCGCTCCTTGGCGCGAGCGTCACGGGTAAGGAAGCCGCGGCTCTTCAGCGCGCCGCGCAAGTTCGGGTCAGCTTCAAGCAGCGCACGCGAGATGCCGTGGCGCAAAGCGCCGGCTTGGGCCGATACGCCGCCGCCGTGCATCCGAGCGATAACGTCCATCTTGTCCTCGTAGCCGACGGCCTCGAGTGGCTGACGAATGTTGCGCTGCAACGCAGGCCGCGGGAAGAAATCATCGATCGAGCGACCGTTGATCAAGTACTCGCCCTTGCCGGGCTTAAGAATTACGCGAGCAACCGCGCGCTTGCGCTTGCCGGTAGCGGTGTAACGAGCATCGGCAGCAAGCTTGATCGTCGCCGCGATCGGCTCGTCCGAGACAGGTTCTTCGACCTCGACAATGGCGACGTCGGGCTCGTCAGCGAATGGATCGAGCGAGCTCTCGGGACTGCTGTCATCACCTTCGACAACGATGTCAACTTCAAGGTCGGCGCCAGGAATTGGCTTCTCCTTAGGCGCCTTCTTGTCGGCCTTAGCTTCGGTCGCTTCGACCTCCTCGACCTCGGCGTCGGGCTCCTCTTCGACAGCTTCTTCGGTCACTTCCTCTACTTCAGCCTCTTCGACAGCCTCAGCCTCAACTTCGGCCACTACCGCTTCAACAGCCTCTTCAGCCTCCTCAACCTCTTCAACCTCTTCGGCTTCTACTTCTGGCTGCTCTTCGATTGGCGCTTCGTCGTCGGCCATTAGGTTGTGATCTCCAGTTTGGTCGGCTTCTGCGCGACGTGTGGGTGGTCGGTACCGGCATAAACCTTCAGCTTCGTGATCTGCTGGCGGGCAAGTCGGTTGCGTGGAAGCATTCCGCGCACTGCCTGGCGGATTACCTCTTCTGGGCGGCGCTCAAGCATCTCCTCGAGCGTGCGCTCGCGCAGGCCACCCGGGTAACCGGTATGGCGGCGGTACATCTTCTCTTTCATCTTGTTGCCGCTGACCGAGATCTTCTCGGCGTTGATTACGACAACGAAGTCGCCGGTATCCACGTGCGGCGTGTACTCAGGCTTTAGCTTGCCCCGCAGCAGATCAGCAATTTGGGTAGCCAGACGACCGAGCGTTAGCCCGTTCGCGTCGATCAGTAGCCACTGACGTTCGCGGTCGGTCGCCTTAGCGACGTAGGTTTTTGATGCAACTGAGGCTCTCATAGCAATAAAAAGCCACGCAATCAGCGCGGCGCAGCCTCAGAGAATAGCGGCCTTTGCGCGATCCACGCCGCGCGACCGGTTACTCCCACTCGATAGTGCCCGGCGGCTTCGACGTGATGTCGAGTACAACTCGGTTCACTTCGCTCAGTTCGTTGATCATTCGCGAGGCGATCTGTTCGAGTAGATCGTATGGAAGGCGAGCCCAATCGGCCGTCATCGCGTCATCTGATGTGACGGCACGGATCACCACTACGTAGCCGTAAGTGCGCTCATCGCCTTGCACACCGACAGTTCGAACGTCCGGAAGGACGCAGAATGACTGCCAAAGGTCTCGGTAGAGACCTGCGTTGCGGATCTCGTCCTGGAGCACAGCGTCGGCGTCGCGAAGTAGGTCGAGCCGCTCTTTGGTCGCTTCGCCGCCGACAATCCGGATCGCGAGCCCAGGCCCTGGGAACGGCTGACGCCAAACGAGCCGCTCCGGCAGACCGAGCTCGGCGCCGACGGCGCGCACCTCGTCTTTGAACAAAGCCCGGAGCGGCTCGACCAGCTCGAACTCCATGTCGTCAGGGAGACCGCCAACGTTGTGGTGAGACTTAATTGTCGAGGTGCCTGTACCGCCACCAGATTCGATCACGTCCGAGTAGAGCGTTCCCTGGACTAGAAACTTGGCCCCTTCGAGCTTCGCCGCCTCCTCCTCGAAGACGCGGATGAACTCGGCACCGATGATCTTGCGCTTCGTCTCTGGGTCACTGACACCCTTGAGCTTGCTGAGAAAGCGATCCTCGGCGTCGACCGCAACGAGCGGCACCGCGAAGCGGTCGCGGAAGGTTTCAACGACCTGAGCGCCTTCGTCCTTGCGCATCATCCCGTGATCGACAAAGACACAGGTCAACTGATCGCCAATGGCGCGGTGGACCAGCAACGCAGCGACCGACGAATCAACGCCACCTGAGAGCCCGCAAACCACTTTGCCATCGCCCACCTGTTCACGAATTGCAGCGATCTGCTCCTCGGCAATCGAAGCGGGTGACCAGTCGAGCGTGCAGCCGCAGGCATCGCGCAGAAAGTTGGTCAGTAGTGGCTGCCCGAAGGGCGTGTGGACGACTTCAGGGTGAAATTGGATGCCGTAGATCTTCCGTTCGGCTGACTCGAATGCCGCGACCGGCGACTGCGTCGAGGCCGCCAGCGCTTTGAAGCCAGGCGGCGGTTCGTAGACCGTGTCACGGTGCGACATCCAACAGGGCTGAACTTCGGGCAACCCGGCAAACAAGAGCCCTGGCTCGTTGACCGTCAACTCGGATCTCCCGTACTCGCCAACTTCGGCGCTCTCGACCCGTCCACCTAGGTGCTGAGCGAGTAGCTGCATCCCGTAACAGATCCCGAGCACCGGGATACCGAGCTCCAGCAAACCGGGGTCAAGCCTCGGCGCGCCGTCTACATGAACCGACGCTGGCCCTCCCGAAAGAATCAACCCCTTGGCGCCGCGCGCTGCAACCTCGTCAGGTCCGACGTGGTACGGCAGCAGCTCCGAAAAGACGCCGCACTCCCGCACCCGCCGCGCGATCAGCTGCGAGTACTGGCCCCCATAGTCGAGAACAACGACTTCGTCGTGAGTCACGCCGGGGTCGAACTGAGCGTGCTGTCAGCGTTAGCCGAGGGCGAAGCGCCGGCTCCCCTGCTTCCCATACCCACGCCCTGTGACGACTGGAGCTTCTTGCCCTCGGTCTGCAGCGCGGGAGCGACCATCAGTTCAGCGCGGTTGAACTCAGCGATGTCTTGATAGCCGCAGGTCGCCATCGAAGTTCTCAGCGCGCCCATCAGATTGAAGCTGCCGTCGTTCTCGTGCGCGGGGCCGGTCAGGATCTCTTCGATTGAGCCGTTCTGAATTGTCTCTACGCGTGCGCCGCGTGGAAGCGTCGGGTGGAAGGTCGCCATACCCCAGTGGAAGCCGCGACCAGGAGCCTCGTAGGCGCGCGCGAGAGGTGAACCGATCATCACCGCATCGGCCCCACAGGCAATTGCCTTCGCGACGTCGCCACCGGTGCTCATGCCACCGTCAGCTACCACCTGGACGTACTCGCCGGTTTCAAGCATGTGGGTCGAGCGAGCCCCCGCAACGTCTGCGATCGCAGTGGCCTGCGGAACTCCAAGCCCTAGCACTCCGCGGGTGGTACATGCTGCGCCTGGCCCAACGCCGACGAGGACGCCGGCGGCGCCGGTACGCATCAGGTGCAAGCCGGTGTGGTAGCTGGCACAACCGCCGACGATCACAGGCACCGGGAGCTCCGCGATGAACTCCTTCAGGTTGAGCGGCTCACTCGTCTTTGACACATGCTCCGCCGAGACGACCGTTCCTTGAATCACAAGGATGTCGAGCCCAGCATCCAGAACCATCTCGTAATGCTCTGTGACGCGCTGCGGCGTTAGCGATGCGGCTGTTACGACACCGCTGGCTTTGATCTCTTCAATCCGAGCGCGCATCAATTCAGGCTTGACCGGCTCTTGGTAGATCAGCTGCATCTCGTGCGTGGCCTCATCCTTCGGCAGACGCGAGATTCGCTCGAGCTGCTCCTCGGCGTCCTCGTAGCGAGTGAAGATCCCCTCAAGGTTGAGAACTGCAAGCCCGCCGAGGCGACCGACCTCAATCGCCGTCCGCGGAGATACAACGCCGTCCATCGCCGAGGCCATAAGCGGCAGCTCAAAACGGTACGGACCGAGCTTCCAGGAGATGTCTACGTCGTCGGGATCACGCGTGCGTCGCGATGGCACGATCGCAATGTCATCGAACCCATAGGCGCGGCGCGCCTTCTTTCCTCTACCGATCTCAATTTCCATCGGCTGATCCTAGGTCTGCTGCCGGACGAAATAGCCTCGCGCAACGCCGATCCATCAGCGGCGCTGCAGGCTTCGTGGCGGCGCTCTTGATCACTCCCCCAAGATAGCGCTCAAAGAGCGCTGGCGGATGCTTCTATGCGCTCAACTTCAACTTCGGACAGAAGCTCGTCGACGCCCTTCGGGTCGATTAAGCCCGCGCCGAGACGCTGTGTTGACTCCGCGCCGCAGGCGACCGCGTAGCGGAGGCACTCCTCCGGGCTCGAACCGTTGTAGCGAGCCGAAACGTAGCCAGCCAGGAATGCGTCGCCGGCGCCGACGCTCGCTACGGCCTCGCGCGGCTCGATCCAAACCCGGTGTTCGCGCGGCTGACCATCTACCAGCACGCTGGCGACGCACCCATCAGGAAGAGTGATGATCGCCTCGCGGGAGCCAAGGGCGCGGAGTTCCCCGAGCGCTGCGACCTGTTCATCGCGCTCGTTGAACTCATGCCCAACTAGCTCTTCAGCCTCCGCCATATTCGGTGAGATGACGCTCGGCTCAGCTCGCACCGCGAGCTTCATCGCTTCGCCTTCGGAGTCAACGACGGTGACCACGTCGAGCCGCTTGAGCTCCGAGATGAGCGTCGCGTAGATCGACGGATCGACTCCGCGCGGGAGCGATCCGGCGAGTACGCAGATTGCAGCTCCGCGGGCTAGATAACACAGCTTCTCAACGAAAAGCTCTACCTCAGCGGCGTTTACTTCGGGGCCGCGCTCGTTGATCTCGGTCTGCTCGCCGGTTGTTGGGTCAAGCACCGAGATATTGGTCCGCGACTCTTCGCCGATGTGAACAAAGCCGTTGAGGATCGATTCGGCTGTCAGTTGCTCGACGATCCGCGTGCCGGTCGCGCCACCGACGAAGCCAGTGGCGATGACCGGTTGACCAAGTGAAGCAAGCAGGCGCGCGACGTTGACCCCCTTGCCGCCAGCAGTTGATCGCTGCTCGACGGTGCGGTGACGCCTTCCGAGGCGGAAGCTGGGCACCGAGAGCGATTTATCGATCGCGGCGTTGAGAGTTACGGTAAGAATCATGCTGGTCCGTTAAAGGTAGTCGCTGCGCGCCGCACGTGGGACCGCCGGCGCTTGAGATTAGCGAACAGCAATAAAACCATCCCAATGCCGAAGAGCCCGGCTATCGGCCCGCCCCAGCTCCCGCCGAGAGCCAGCACAGATGGAGCGGCAACCGCCGTGGCCGCGACGAGTGTGACCCGATCAACAACCTTGCCCTCCCGGCGCACGAGTGCGTAGCCGATGTGGGCACCTTTTGCGATTGGCCCCGCCAGCTCGGCTGGCACAGACGACAGGACGACCTGAGGCTTATGACCCACGCGCATTACGACATCCGCGCCGCTGGCCGCCACAAGACTGATTTTCGAACTCTCCCCGGTAACCGCCACGGTTGCCAACCGCTGACCCTTAGAGACTGCCCGCACGAGGTGGTAACGGCCGAACCCAAAACGCATCAGCTTCAACGTGTCGGCGTTCCGCGCCGCCTCACTGCGCTCTCCCGTGACAACGCTGATCAGTTCTGCTCCGTCACGACTCGCGCCCCCTACTAGGAGGTAACCGGCGGCCGACGTGTGACCCGTCTTGATTCCGTTCATCCACGGGACCGACCCGATCAGGTTGTCGCGATTCTGTACCACCCGCTTGTGACTTCCGCTCTCAAGAGTTGCTTTTGAGCGCGCCATTACAAGCCGCGCGAACCAGTTGCGGCGCAGCAAGATGCCGAGCGACGCGAGGTCCCGAGCGGTCGAATAGTTGCTCGCCGAATCGAGGCCGATCGCGTTCGAGAAGTGTGTTCGCCGCAAACCGGCACGCCTTGCGCGCGCGTTCATCATCCGAACAAACCCGTCCTGAGAGCCGCCGACATCGACGGCAATCGAAGCCGCCGCCTCGTTGGCACTGGCAAGAAGTAGAGCTCGCACCATGTCGGCGGTGGTAAGTCTTTCGCCAGGCTTCAGACCTGCCGTCGACTCGGCCGGGCTCGGGTGGTAGTTAGTAACCCTGATGTGATGCTGAAGCGAACGCTTCTCAAGCACCAGCAGCGCAGTCATCATCTTCGTCGTCGAGGCGATCTGGTGGCGGCTGTATGGATTGCGTGAATAGATCACGTCGCCACTAGATGGTTCGATCAGAATCGCCGATGCGGCGGAGAGCGACGGCCACTGTTTTGCGCTGGCGGCGCCAGGAGCCGCTAGAGCCACCGACGCCAGAACCACCGCGCCGAGCCCGATTCGCTTCGTCACTGGCGCAGCCGTAGCCGCTGCCCCGGCTGAAGGGCTTGAGTATCAAGACCAGGGTTGAGCGCTTGGATCGTGCTGATCGGGACGCCAGCGCTAACTGAGATTGCACTCAACGTGTCGCCAGACTTGACGATGTAGAAGGTCGGCCCAGAGGTTTTCGCCTGCGGCGCGGCGACCGAGCTAGGAGCCGGGCTGCCGCCCGAAGCACCGCCCACCGATCCCCCAGATGAAGCGATGATGATGACCGTGATGAGCGCAGCGAGCAGCAGCGCAACAGGCGCCAACCAGCGCGACGATTGTGAGTTTGCCGCCATCAGAGGTGGAAGGATACGCCTGCACAGCGGAGGCGCAATCGATTCGCGATAACGGGCGCAAACTTGCAGCGTGCAGCTTTAGTTTCCCAGCACCCAAGCCGCTGCGCGCAGCGACTCGGCCTGCTCACGGGCCGCTGCCGCAGGCGATCCGCCCTGCTCCTCATAAGCGAAAACGATCGACCGCGATGCACTCACGAGCCCGGCAGCGCGGCCCGGAGCAAATGCGGGAGCAAGCTCCTCGACCCGACCACCCTGCGCGCCAACGCCAGGCAGGAGAAAGATCGTTCGCGGCATGAGCTCCCGCATCCGGCCGACGTGCTCTGGAGCTGTGGCGCCAACAACCGCACCGACGTCCGAGAGCTCGCCAACTTCGCCAAGCTCGTCCACGACCCGAGCGACCTGTTCCCAAAGCAGACCACCACGGACCAACTCAAGATCCTCGAAATCGCTCGCCCCCGGGTTAGAGGTCCGAACCAGCACGAAGACACCTGCGCCGGCTGTACGAGCACCTCCAACGAGCACGTCGAGCGTGTCGCGACCCATATATGGGTTGGCCGTCAACGCGTCGGCACCGAGGCCGTCAACTTCCCCGAACGGCGTATCTGTAGTGCCTACGAGAGCCTGGCCGTAGGCGGCAGCACTTACGTCAATGTCCCCTCGCTTTCCATCGGCGAGCACAAGCAAGCCAGATTCCTTGGCGTGCGCAACAACGGCGCCGAGCGCACTGCGGCCGTGCGCTCCAAGGCGCTCAAAACAGGCCAACTGCGGCTTAACCATTACGCATGCTGGGCCTGCGGCGTCAATCAGCGCACGGCAATGCGCCTCAACCGCGCTGGCAGCTTTCTCGGCCGCGCTCGAGCCGGACGCCTGGCTGGCTGCCTCGGGCCAGAGCCGTGCTGGGTCTGGGTCAAGCCCGAGCACGATCTGCGATTCGCGCTGAGCTACTGCCGCCGAAACCCTGACGGCGAAACCGTCGTTCGAGCTGGATTGAGGCCGAGGCTGCTCGCCGGTCAGCGGTCTACCGCCTGAGCCATCTCAACCTTCTGTGGCTTGCTTGACTTCAAGTCCAGCTCGGTCACTTTCGATCCCTTCAAACTAATCGGGCAGTTGGCTGACGCTACCAACGCAGTTGGACGTCGCCCGCAGCGGCCCGCGAGTCGCAGTTGTCGGATCGAACTGGCAGGATAAACCGATGCCACTCGCGCGAATCAGCTGGGGAATTGTCGTCCTGATCTGCCTGATCGGAGTGCTTCTCCTCTTCTTGGCTGGCTATGAGGGCTACGCGGTCCTCTCGGCGGCGGTGGCGTTCGCGGCTGCGATTAATCTGGCCTGACCGGCGGCACCGGTTCGGTGTGGACGACGACGTCAACGATCTCGCGGTTGTGCTCGCGGATCGCGGCCTCGATCGTGGTGGCAGTGGCGTGCGCCTGCGCCAATGTCTGGCTCCCATCAAGCGCGACAGTTACAAGCGCAACGACGCCGCGCGGCTCGCGATGAACACGAAGCTCCAGTGGCTCGTGCCCGGTCAGGTCGAGGACAATTGCGGAAACCGCGTCATGTAGCTCGGCAGGACCCTCACTCGCAACGACCGGTGCTCGGAGCGACAGCTCGAGCGGTTCGATGTGCACATGGACGGAATCGACCTCCGGCGCTGCGCGCCGTATTGCTGCCTCGACATCGTCTATCGACGCGTGAGCCTCGGCCAAAGACTGACCGGCGGGCAATTTGACATGAAGGCTTAGGTCCGATCGACCATCGATCTTGACAATCCGAACGTTGTGGACTTCGCGCACGTTCTGAGCGGAAAGCGCAGCCCCCGTCACGCGCTCACGCAGTTCAAAGCCTTCGCGCGGCTCGATGTGGATCGTCACGTCGCTCTGCGGGATTCGCTGATGGAGCGCTGCCTCGATCCGGTCCGCAAGCTCGTGCCCTTGCTGCACCGGCGCGTCTGCCTCGACCTCAAGCACTCCATCTACGAACGTTTGACCACCAGCTTCGCGAACCCGGAGCTGGCGAATCTCAACCGGCGGTTCGACCGCGTCGATCGCTTCCTGTGCGAGCTCTACAAGCCCAGCCGGCGCCTGGTCCATCAATGCACCAACATTGCTGCGGATCAACGTGACGGCAGCACCGACCACTAGGACGGCCACGACAAGCGCCGCGATCGAGTCGGCTTGAGCAACGCCGGAGCGGACCAGCACGAGCCCCACCAACACAGCCAACGTACCAGCGAAGTCGGAGGCAAAGTGGAGTGCATTAGCTCCGAGTGCAGCGCTCGAATAGGCCCGCGCGGCGCGCCAGGAGATTGTGGTCCTCGTGACGTCGACGATCAGGACGATTGCAATCACGGCGAACACCCACCAGTTGGTCTCAACAGTGTGTGGCTGCGAACTGGTGATTCGACTGATCGACTCGAAGATGATCACGCCGCTCATCACGATCAAGAAGCTGCCCTCGCCAAGCGCTGCGAGATGCTCGGCTTTGCGGTGCCCGTAGGGATGCCCGCTGTCGGCAGGCCTGTCGGCCACACGGATCGCGAAGAATGTCAGGAGCGCCGATCCAAAGTCGGTCGCCGAATGGGCCGCCTCGGCTAGAAGTCCAAGAGAACCGCTCGCCAGTCCGGCCCCGAGCTTCAGAATTACAAGGAACCCGGCAGCAGCGACAGATGCCAGCGCGGTTCTCTGCTGCGGCGTTGCCGGCCCATGAGCATGCGCGCTCATTTGGTCGCCAGCCAGCTCTCTAGCTCTCGGACCGCATTACCGCGATGGCTAATGCTGTCCTTTTCTGGTCCAGTCAGCTGCGCCATTGTGCGGCCCGGCAGATCGAGCGGTTCGAATGCCGGGTCGTAACCGAAACCATCACTCCCGCGTGGCTCGGCGGCGCGAATCCCAGCGCATCGACCTTCAACGAGATGCTCGTTGCCGCTAACCGGGTCGACGTAGGCGATCACGCAAACGTATTCGAGCCGATCGCCCGCCGTCGTCCGTTCGATCAGCAGCTGAAGGTTTGCTGCATCGTCGCTGCCCTCGCCGGCCCAGCGGGCGGAGTGGATCCCCGGCTCGCCACCGAGTGCCTCTACGCAGATCCCTGAGTCATCGGCGATCGTGGCAGCGCCGCTCAGCTGAGCACCTGCGCGGGCCTTAATCAACGCGTTCGCTTCGAAGGTATCGCCGTCTTCGATCGGTGCCTCGCTCCCTGCTGGCAGCAGATCGAGCTCGTACTCCGGCATCAAGCGAGCGAACTCGGCCAGCTTGTGCTCATTGTGCGTGGCGACCGTGAGTCGCATCGCGCTCAGCGGCTGCCAGCCGCAATTGCTGCGTCCTGCGCAGCGCGCAACTGATCGATACCGGCTGCGGCCAACACCAGCAGGTCGTCAAGGTGGGTCCGCTGCAGAGCTGTCTTCTCGGCCGTAGCCTGGACTTCGATCAGCCCGCCATCGCCTGTCATTACTACGTTTGCGTCAACCTCGGCGCTGGAATCTTCGATGTAGTTGAGGTCCAATAGAGGCGTCTCGCCGACGATCCCGCAGGAGACGGCTGCCACCTCGCCGCTAAGCGGGATGCTGGCAAGGCGCCCTTCAGCAACGAGCCGCTGCACGCCGAGCGCGAGCGCAACGTATGCGCCGGTTATCGATGCGCAGCGAGTTCCACCGTCGGCCTCGAGAACGTCGCAGTCGAGGTGGATCGTCATCTCTCCGAGCGCTTCGTAGTCAATTACGCCGCGTACCGACCGCCCGATCAATCGCTGGATCTCAACGGTGCGCCCGTCGAGCCTGCCTTTGTTGATGTCACGTGGTTTGCGCTCACCGGTCGAGGCGGGCAGCATGCCGTACTCGGCCGTCAGCCAACCGATCCCCTTGCCGGCCCGCCAGCGTGGAACGCCTTCTTCAATCGAGGCGGTGCAGATAACTCGGGTACCGCCGCAGCTAATTAGCGCCGACCCGGTGGCCGTGCTGACGAACCCGGGCTCAATAACAACAGGTCGCAGCTGATCGGGCTGGCGGCCGTCAGGACGTTGATAATTGCTCACGCTATTGCACCTTTCTGGAGAACGACCTGCTCGACGGGGCCGAGCGGCAACTGAAGGAAGCGTGTTCCGATCGCGGCAAACTCGCCTGGATCACCGGTTGAAAGGAACCGGTAGCTTCCTTCCGATTGGTTCGGATTTGCAAGGTCACGGGCCCCAAGCACGTGCTCGACCTGGCGGGCAAGCGCGACCCCCGAGGTGACGATCCGCACGTCGCGGCCGAGCATCCGCTGCAACATTGGACTGAGCAGCGGGTAGTGAGTGCAGCCGAGGATCACGGTGTCGACACGGGCCTCTCGCAGCGGCTCGATGTACCCGCGCACCAGTTCGACGACCTCGTCATCAAACGTTGAGTCAGATTGGATCAGCGGCGCTAGCTCCTGCGCTGCCACCGCGACCAGCGTCACGTGCGGGTCGGCGGCGTGCACGGCAGCTTCGTAGGCACCGCTGGCAACAGTCGCGTTTGTCGCCAGGAGGCCGATCCTCCCGTTATTGGTAGTCGCTACAGCTTGGATCGCTTCAGGCCGGACAACGCCAAGCACCTCTACTCCAATTGTCGTCTGGCGCATCCGCTGCTGCAATGAAGGCAGCGCAGCGGCGGTGGCGGAGTTACAAGCAACAACGAGCAGCTTGGCATTGCGTGCGAGAAGCTCTTCCGCGATCTCAAGGCTGAACTCTGCGAGCTCCTCAGGCGTCCTCTCTCCATAAGGGAACCGAGCCGTATCGCCTAGGTAGATGTAGTCCTCTGCCGGAAGGTGAACCAGCAGTTCGTGCAGCACGGTGAGACCGCCGACGCCGGAGTCGAACACGGCAATCGGCCGCTCGCGCGGGTCGCTGATCGTGGCCATCGTCTGAGCATAGGGCTGCGTGCAACCGGATTAGGGCTTCGCGCTGCCAACGCTGTCAATCGACTCCTTTAGCTTGGCGACGACCGTCTGCGCGATGCCACCGCCCTTGAGCGACTTACCGGCCACGATCACTCCGGCAAGCACGCCCGCGACAAGCAAAATTAGCGCGACGTATTCGACCGTTCCTTGGCCGGCGGCACCGTTGATTCGTGAAAGTGCGTGGTGAAAAGTTGAATGGATACGGCCCTGGATTCGGTATGGCATCGATGCTCCTAACTGTTTGAGGACGGCACGGACTGCAGCCTGCAGGGGGTCGCTGAGCGAATCCACCGCCACTACGTGGACAATCAGCAACAGATGCGTGTTCTGATCGTCACCAACATGTGGCCTTCGGCCGAAAGGCCGGAGCTCGGCAGCTTCGTGCGCGATCAGCTCGAAGCGCTGCGCGCGATCGATGACGGAGATCTCGAGCTCGACTGCTTTGCATTTCCCCCGGGCGGCTACGCAGCTGCCGCGCGCGAACTTCGCCGCACCTACTCGGGGCAGCGCTTCGACGTTGTTCACGCCCACTTCGGCCTGACGGCATGGCCGTCACTAGTGGTTA
>CAIJLJ010000045.1 GCA_903821395.1 uncultured Solirubrobacterales bacterium
CCGGATCCATCGAGCAGGATGCCGACGTTGTCATGTTCATTCACAGCGAAGACCAGTTCAAGCCGATCGAGGAGCGTACCGGTATCAAGAAGATCATCATCGCCAAGCACCGTAACGGTGCGCTCGGCAAGGTTCGTCTGACCTTCCAGCATGAATACCCACGCTTCCGCAACATCGCAATGGAAGCCGCGTGAGCGGTTACGCCTGCAAGGACTGCGAGGACTCCGGCTGGCTTGACACGCCCGACGGAACTGCAGTCGTTGCCTGCCACTGCCGAGATCAGCTCCTGGCCTCGCGTAGGTCGCGGTCGCTCTCGGCCGTTATTCCGCGGCGCTACCAAGGAGCGTCATTCGACCGTCCCCCTGTTAGCTCAATGCCAGCCGCACAGGTCGACCTTGTCCGCAGCTATGTCCGTCAGCTCGATGAGCGGCTGGCAGAGGGCCGCGGCCTTTGGTTCTTCGGCGGCGTCGGTACCGGCAAAACAACGCTCGCGATGCTCGTCTCGCAAGCGGCGATAGACGCCCGCCGTGGCGTCGCCATCTACTCGCTGCCGCGGCTCCTAGCTGAGATTCGCAGCACCTTCGAGGACGACGCCGAGGGCGGCTACGTTGACCTGCTCGACCGCCTCGCCGAGATCGACCTGCTGCAGATAGACGACCTAGGGGCCGAGAAGACGAGTGCCTGGGTGCTAGAGCAGCTCTACTCGATAGTCAATGCCCGCTACGAGTCGCAGCGCTCGATCATCGTCACAACAAACCTTGAGCGTGATGAACTCGCCGCGCAGATCGGCGAGCGGACAGTCTCAAGGCTCGAAGAGATGTGCGAAGTGTGCCCACTCTTTGGCGACGACAAGCGCCGCTTCGAGGCCGTTGACATGCGCGATAAGGACCAACCGCCGGCGCCAGACCTGCGTCTGGCCTAGCGCCTCGTAGACTCCTTCGCTGATGCCAGGGATCGTTGTAGTCGGCGCCCAGTGGGGCGATGAAGGAAAAGGGAAGATCGTCGATCTTCTAGCGGAGCGTGCGCAGATCGTCGCCCGCTTCCAAGGCGGCAACAATGCCGGCCACACAATCGTCCACGGCGACGACGTCTGGAAGTTCCACCTGATCCCCTCCGGAATCCTCTACCCAGGCACGCTCTGCATGATCGGCAACGGCGTCGTAGTCGACCCTGCCGTGTTAACCGGCGAACTCGACGGGCTGCGCGAGCGTGGCGTTGATGTGAGCAACTTCCGCCTCAGCGCCAACGCTCATCTGATCATGCCCTACCACCTGATGCTCGATCAGGCTGGAGAGGCGCGGCTCGGGAAGCTTGAGATCGGCACAACGCGGCGCGGGATCGGGCCCTGCTACGCCGACAAGGCGCTCCGGCTTGGGATTCGAGTTCAGGACATGCTCGATGAGAAGATCCTCAAGCAGAAGGTGATGGCGGCGCTTGAACCAAAGCGCTTGCAGCTGCGCGAATTCGAGCGCGACCCGGCGCTCGATCTGCAAACGATCACCGAGCAGTACCTGCTTTACGGAAAGCGACTCGAGCAGTTCATCGCCGACACGACAACGCTGATCCACGAGGCGCTAGAGGACGACCAGCTCGTGATCTTCGAAGGAGCACAAGGCGCGCTGCTCGACATCGACCACGGCACCTACCCGTTCGTAACCTCGTCGAACCCGATCGCTGGCGCGGCATGCACCGGCGCCGGCGTTGGGCCGAAGGACATCGACGAGGTGTGGGGGATCGCCAAGGCCTACGCCACGCGCGTGGGCTCAGGGCCATTCCCGACCGAACTCGACGATGAGGTCGGCGAGCGGATCCGCACCGCCGGCGGCGAGTTCGGAACGACGACCGGCAGGCCGCGGCGTACCGGATGGATAGATCTCGTGGCGCTGCGATACGCGGCGCGGATCAACGGCCTCACAGCGCTCGCGATCACGAAGCTCGATGTGCTGAGCGGCTTTGAAACGCTCCCGCTATGCACCGCCTACGTCGGCGACGACGAAAGCGACGGGGCTGAGTTCACGAGCTTCCCTTACCACCAGTCGGTCCTCCACCACGTCGGCGCTAAGTACAGCGAGATGCCAGGCTGGAGTGAGGACATCAGCCAGGCCCGCAGCGAAGCTGATCTGCCGGAAGCTGTGACGAACTACCTCAACTTCATCGAAGAGTTCGTTGGCGTGCCGGTGATCATGGTTGGGGTTGGACCGGACCATGACCAGATCATCTGGCGCGGCGACTCCGGCCCGCCTGCGGTCTAGCGCTCGCGGGCAGGAACGCCTACAACAAGTGCGCCGTCGGCGACGTCAGAGCTGACGACCGCGCCAGCAGCGACGAGTGCGTTCTGGCCGACGCGCACGCCAGGGAGCAAGACCGCGCCGGCGCCGATGCGGCATCCGCGGCAGAGAGTCGGACCGTCGAGCTGGCCATCAAGCGGGCCTGACAGGCGATCGTTCGTCGTAATCGCGCCGGGGCCGATAAAGACCTCGTCTTCGACCACCGTTCCGGCCGTGACGTAAACCGAACTCTGGATCGAGACGCGGTCACCGATTACTACGTCGGGGTCAACGCCAGCGGCGCGTCCAATCACACTCTGCTCGCCGATCCGGGAGCGCTCTCGAATGTAGGCCTGATCACCAATTATCGTCCCAGCTCCGATCGTCGCGCCCGCGAAGACAATCGCGCCAGAACAGATTCGAGCACCAGCGCCAATCGTCAGCGCGCCCGGGGCCTCACCTTGGGTCGCCGAGTTGGCGCTGAGCAACGGCAGCTTGCCGAGCACAACGTTGTCCTGAATCACTACTCCGGCGGCAATGACAACGCCCTCATGAACCACAACATTGGCTCCGAATACGACGTCATCAGCGACAGAGGCCGTGTTTGCGACGAGCGGCTGGCTTGCAGGATGATCATCCATGGCAGATACCCTAATGCCGTCGTGGGAGACGCCAACAACAAACCGACCATGCGCGGCGCCGTACTGGGGCTGGGGATGATCGGTCGCCATCACGCAAGGCTGCTGCAGAGCACGCCGCAGGTGAGCTTTGCCGGCGCCGTTGATCCGGCCGGTGATATTCATGGCGCGGTAGCCAACCCGGCGCTTGTCTTCAGCTCGGTCGCTGAACTTCTTGCATCAGGGCCAGTCGACTTCGCGATCGTTGCCGTTCCAACCGAAGAGCACGTCGCTGCTGTGCGCGAAGTGACTGCTGCCGGGGCGAGCGTGCTGGTCGAGAAGCCGATCGCGGCCAGCGCCGCCGCTGGCCGCGAGTTGATCGCAATCGTCGAGGCGGCAGGCGTCCACGGCGCAGTTGGCCATGTTGAACGCTGCAACCCTGCGCTGATCGAATTGCGCGAGCGCGTCAACGACGACCAGCTCGGCGAGCTCTTCCTGATTGCAACCGAGCGCGTTGGCCCGTTCCCGGACCGAATCCGCGACGTCGGCGTCGTAAAAGATCTCGCCACACATGACCTCGACCTCGTGCGTTGGCTCGGTGGCGCACCGATCGCTTCGCTCTCGGGGCAGACGCAGAACCGGATGGGTCGGCCGCACGAGGATCTCGTTCTGATCAGTGGGGCGCTTACCAGCGGCGTCAGCTTTAACTCGATCGTCGACTGGCTCTCGCCGACGAAGGTGCGCCGAACGCGAGTACTTGGCGAGCGCGGGATGCTCGTTGCCGACACGCTGACTGCCGACCTGACCTTTTACGAAAACGGCGCGGTTGGCAGTGAGTGGGGCGCCACTCAGTCGCTGCGCGGCGTCAGCGAAGGTGACGTGACGCGCTACGCAATTGCCCGCCGCGAGCCGCTACGCGTCCAACTAGACCGCTTCCTCGATCTACTTGGTGGCTCAGCCGACTCGCAGGTAGTGACCTTGGCTGAAGGGCTCGAGACGCTGGCAAGCGCAGAAGCCGTGCTCGAGAGCGCCGCCAGTGGGGCACGGCCACACCGAACGCCGCGGGCGTCTGATGCATGTTGTCGTCGTTGCGCTAGGCAAGATCGGCCTGCCTCTTGCCGTGCAGATCGCGCGCAGTGGCCATACCGTCGTGGGATGTGACATCAACCCCGAGGTTGTCGAGCTAGTCAACCGCGCTGAGCCGCCGTTCCCAGGCGAAGCGGGGCTTGGCGCGGCGCTCTCCGAAGTAATTGCCAGCGGTGCGCTGCGCGCCCAGGTCGACACAACCGCCGCTGTCGCCGAAGGACCTGACCTCGTCGTCGCAGTCCCGCCGCTGGCCGTTGACGAAAACGCCAAGCCCGACTGGGGCGCGCTCGACGGTGCGATCGCCGCGATTGGAGCTGGACTGCAGGCGGGCACGACTGTCTCAGTTGAGACAACGCTCCCCGTCGGCTCAACGCGCGGTCGCATCTCAACCGCTCTGGAAGCCGCGAGCGGGCTCAAAGCAGAGCAAGACTTCTTCACCGTCTTCAGTCCCGAACGCGTCTTCAGCGGCCGCATCTTTGCCGATCTCGCTGCGTACCCGAAGCTAGTCGGCGGGCTCAGCGACGCTGGCGAAACTCGCGGGGTAGAGCTCTACAGCTCGTTCCTTGAGGCCGAGGTCTGGCCGATGGGATCGGCCGAAGCGGCAGAGATGGTCAAGCTCGCTGAGACGACCTACCGCGACATCAACATCGCCTTCGCCAACGAGCTGGCGCGCTTTGCAGACCGCGAAGGAATTGACGTCGAGCGCGTGATTGAAGCGGCTAACAGTCAGCCCTTCAGCCACATCCACAGCCCTGGAATAGCCGTCGGCGGCCACTGCATTCCGGTCTACCCCCGTTTCTACCTCGAAGGAGACCCCGATGCGGCGCTTCCAGCCGCCGCGAGGGTCTTAAACGACGCGATGCCTGCATACGCCGCGCAGAGGCTGGAGAAGGCGCTTGGAGGGCTTCAGGGCACCCGCGTATTGGTCTTGGGCGCCGCTTATCGCGGCGGCGTTAAAGAAACGGCCTTCAGCGGCGTCTTCGGGACTGCCGCAGCGCTAGAAGCGCTCGGCGCCACTGCGCTAGTTAGCGACCCGCTCTACAGCGACAAGGAGCTGACCGCGCTGGGACTAACGCCGTGGGATCTCGAAGCTATCGACGCCGCGATCGTTCAGGCAGACCACGCCGAGTACGCGCAGCTGAGCGCCGCCGACCTGCCCGGCGTGCGCGTTGTTCTCGACGGGCGCAAAATAGTCGACGCGGCAGCCTTTGCCGCCGCTGGCGTGACCGTTGAACGGATCGGGCGACCGAGTACTACGCCGCCAGCGCGCTGATCGCGGCGACAACCGCGTCCGCCGCATGACCGTCGCCGTAACAATCCGGGCGCTCGCCGCTGGGGCCTAATTCGAGCGCAGCGATCGCCGCCGCCGCGTCAAGATCAACGAGTGAGTTCCAGCCCGAGTGAACCGTCTCCGTCCACTCCGTCGTATCGCGCATCGTGACGCACTGAACGCCAGCCAAGTAGGCCTCCTTCTGCGCGCCGCCAGAATCGGTCAGGACGGCGCGAGCATTCAACAGCAACGCAGTGAAGTCGAGGTAGCCGAGCGGCGCCAGCAGTCGCACCCCGCCGGCTTCGAGCGCCGCTATTAGGCCTGCAGTCTCGAGCCGAGCCCTCGTGCGCGGATGGAGCGGCAGAACGACCGGGCCGGGAACAGCAACGAGCAATTCAACGAGCTGTGCGAGTCGCGCTGGGTCATCGACATTTGCGGCGCGGTGCGCAGTTGCGAGCAGATACTCACCGGCGTCGACGCCAGCCGCTTCAAGCGCCGCGCCGTTGCTCTGAGCCCTCGGGCGCATCAACTCTGCAACATCAACCATCACGTCGCCAACCAGCAGTGCGCGAGTCCCTAGCCCTTCGTTCTGAAGGTTTGCCATCGCTACCTGCGACGGACAAAGCAGCAGCTCCGAACAGTGATCAGTCAGAACTCTGTTGAGCTCCTCCGGCATCGTGCGATCGAAGGAGCGCATCCCAGCTTCAACGTGGACGACGGGAATGTTCGCTTGGGCAGCCGTCAGCGCTCCAGCTAGCGTCGAGTTGGTGTCGCCGTAGACGAGTACCGCATCAGGATCCTGGTCGGTCAATAGCGGCGCCAGCGCAGCGATCATCCGCGACGTCTGCTCGCTGTTGCTGCCACCAGAAATTGCCAGCTCGATCTCCGGCCGCGGCATTCCAAGCTCGTCAATGAAGATCGTTGAAAGCTCGTCGTCGTAGTGCTGGCCGGTGTGAACCAGCACCTCCTCGTGCTCAGCGCGAAGTGGGCCAGAGACTGCGGCGGCCTTGATGAACTGCGGACGGTTGCCGATTACCGTTACGAGCTTCACGCCGGTTGACCGACCGCCTCGGCGATCGTCGCCCGCAGCGCCACGTCGACGGCCGCCGAGAGCGGCCCGGGAGCTTCGATCTGATGATCGTCAATCGCTGAGACCGGGTGCACCTCGCGCAGCGTCGAGGCGAGAAAGGCCTCTTTGATCTGCGGAATCTGATCAACGCTGATCGATTCTTCCTCGACTAGGCCGGTGCCGAGCAGCACACCACGCGTGATCGAGTCGAGGACACGATCGCCAAGTGGCGGCGTGACGAGCCGTTCACCGTCGAGCGAAGCGACGAAACTCTGGCGCGGACCTTCGAGCACCGTTCCGCTCTCCGTTACCAGCAGCGCCTCACTAGCGCCGCGGCTGGTGGCAATACGCGTAGCAAGCATGTTGGCGGCGTAGGAGAGCGACTTGACCCCGTCGAGCAGGATCGTTGACGCGTACGGAAGCGTGATCAAAGTGATCGACGGTGGAATCGGCGGCAGCTCCTCGATGAACCCCAGCCGTGTACCCGAACCTGTCGAAACAAGTCGCAAGCAGCCATCGTGGCCCGGAGCAGCAGCGAGAAGCGCAGCCGTCTCAGCTTCAATCAGCGCACGATCGAACGACACCATCAGTTTCTTCGCTGAGCGCTCCATCCGATCGAAGTGCTCGCCGAGCGCAAACGGAACACCGTCGTAAACGCGGATTACTTCGAATACCCCGTCACCACGCAACAGGCCGACATCGTTCGCAGGCACGAGCGCATCTTCGGCTTCCATGATCTGACCATTGACGGAGGCAAGCATCGCGCTGATTCTGCCACACCACCCTGCCGCAACCTATGCCCCCGCCAGGAATCGAACCTGGAACCTTCGGATTAAGAGTCCGCTGCTCTGCCAGTTGAGCTACAGGGGCTTACCGGCCGCGAATGGTAGCCGCTGGAAGCTAGCCGCCGAGGCCCGGCGTGCCCTGAGCCTTCTGCTGCGCGGCCTGAGCCTGAGCGCTATCGATCTGTGTGCGCTCGGTAGCGAGCTGCGCGGAGACCAGCTTGCGCTTGTTAGCTGGCGTCAACTCGAGCGCGCGCGCCTCAGCGATCGCACTCTCACGCTTGTCACCGGCGAGGTAGGTCAGCACTGCCAGTTGCGCATAGAGTGCCGCGCTCGGACCCCGGGCATCGATCACAACCTTCAGCGCCGCAGCCGACTTCGCGGCATCGTTGAGTCCGCCGGGGCCGTAGGCGTTGACCATAAGTGAAGCGACGCGGTCGTCTGGCTTAGGCGGGTTCAGCGCGAGGTACTTCTGCCAGCTAGCCGCACCCTTGGCCAGCTCAGCCCGGCCCGCTCCATTGAAGCTCTGTGTGTTCTGGTCGTAACCGATGATCGAGGCCTGCTGGATCTGCGCCTTGGTCAAGGCGGCCCAAGCGGCCGCGTCCTTCGGATTAGCGTTGACCTGCTTGGTCAGCGTCTTCACCTGATCGCTGTAGACGCTGGTGCCAGAGGAACCGCCGGAACCACCGATCGCGTCTGCCAGGCCGCCCGAGGTTGCGCCACCGATTCCGAATATGACAAGGCCGCCGCCGATGAGCAGCGCCAAGCCACCGTAAACAATCTTGACCGTCCGGCGCCGGCCTTTACCTCGAAGATCGAAAAGCATTAGGTCAGGATACGGGGGTCTGGTCGTGGTTGGCGTCAGCACCCTCTTCGTCAGCGAGGTCGGCCGCCAGTACTTCCTGCTCGTCGTCCTCGTCCCACCAGTCCTCCCAGCGGCTGGCGATCGTGCCGTTCCGCGGGCGGAAGATGTACGCAAGGCCGATACTTAGCTCGTAGAGGATGATCAGCGGGAGCATCGTTACGAGCATCGTCACCGGGTCCGGCGTTGGCGTGGCGACGGCAGCGACAATCGAGATGCCGAGAATTACGTACCCCTGACGCTTCCAAAGCACCTTTGCATCAACAACCCCCGTGCGAGTCAGCACTAGGACGCCGACGGGAATCTGAAATACAAGCCCCATCAAAGCCAAGAAGAGGACTACGAAGCGGTAGTAGTCGCGGGCTTGAATCTGAATATCAAACTCGCCGCTGTTGTAGTTCTGAAGGAAGTTGACGGCCCGGGGAAGCGCTCCGTAGTACCCGAAGAGCACACCCGCCGCAAACAGCACTGGGATCAAAGCCATCAGCGGGATCACGATTCGCCGCTCTTTTGGATCAAAGGCCGGCAGAATGAAGGCGTAGATCTGCCACAGAATGAAAGGCAGTGCCAGTAGCAGCGCGGCATACGCGGCGACGGTGAATGTCGCC
Source organism: uncultured Solirubrobacterales bacterium (assembly GCA_903821395.1). GTDB lineage: Bacteria > Actinomycetota > Thermoleophilia > Solirubrobacterales > Solirubrobacteraceae > F1-60-MAGs163. The sequence goes on from CAIJLJ010000045.1 coordinate 8,562, forward strand.
ACGAACGGTTCGGCAACTCCCAGCGTCAGCGGTCTGCGGCCATGATCCGTTGGCACGGCCCTCGTCGCCAGCGCCGTCGCCGCCGAAGCTTGTGCGAGTTGCGCGCTTGCGGCGGCAACCTTCAGCTTGGTTGCGGCACTAACCCCCGGATCGGCCGCTAGCGAATCGAGCGAGCTGCGCGTACCCGAAAGCGCTGGGGTGAGTCTTTTCAAGACGACGCCGAGCGCCATCTCAAATCGCGCGCTCTGCTGTAGCGAATCCTGACCGCCGGCGTGCTGCGCGTCGGCCAAAGGTTGATTGACGATGTGGAGGATTGCGTGGTTCTGCCAGTAGCAGACGGCAAAGCAGCCAGCCAGCACCGCGATGCAGATGATCAGCCTTGAACGCAGCTCATCGAGATGATCGACAAGGCTAATCCGATCTTCGTGGCCGATCGGCCGAACGGCGGGCACTTTGGGTCCTTATGCTTCGCCGCGGGGCTGCTCGTCGGCAGCTGCGCTCTTCTCAGCGGTTGGCGCGGTAGGGGCGGCAGCATCGATCTTCTTCGAATCGTCGTCCTTTGAGTCTCCACGGAAGCCGGTGACGGAGTCCTTGAACTCGCGCATCCCACTGCCGAGGCTGCGGCCAAGACCCGGCAACTTCTTTGGTCCAATAACGAGTAGCGCGATCAGCAAGATCACACCTATTTCCAACGGTCCCAAAGATGGCATCGCTACATCGTACCGACGCACCGATAACTACGTGCACGGTTGCGCACCTTTTTGAACGCCGATGTGTTCTAGAGCTCAGAAAGGCAAAAGAACGGTCAAGAAATGCGCGATTATCAAGCACCAAAAAGCGAAGTTCGGTCAATCCTCCTTCCTTCCGGCCGCCAGGTCGAGATCAGCTACCTAGATGGTGAAGCTGTATCGCTCGCCGATCAGGGACTAGCTATCAGCGAGATCGAAGCTGGCCTTGAAGAAAGCGTCAACGAACTTCTCAGCTGCGGCGAATGCGGCTGCGACGCGGTTCAGCCGGTCGAATGGGATGGCTACGGCCCGCGTCACTGGAAGATTGAGCTGCGCTGTCCTAACTGTGAGGCCCGCTGCACAACGGTTGTGGAAGACGACGTCGCCGAGCTCTGCGACCGCGCCCACCAGCGCGGCGCCGATGAGCTAGAGATGACGCTCGTCAAGCTGACGGCCGAAAACGCTGAGCGCGATATCGAGCGGCTTCGCTCGGCTCTCGCTAACGACCACATCCTGCCTGAGGACTTTTAAGCGGCGCGCACGCTCAGCTGTAGCGTGCGACAACGCTGTCGGCTACGAGCTCGAGGGCGGCACGGCGGCGTGAGTCAAGTCCGGGCGGAAGCCCGCGCTTAGCTTCGGCGACCAGTTCTAGAGCGAAACCGCGTGCCTGGTCTAGCGCCCCGCTAGCGGCGATCGAATCGCAGAGTGCTTCAGCTGCTGGAGCGGAGTTAACCGTCTCAAGCTCGATTGCCGCTAGCTCTGGGTCGTTCTCGCGAGCAATAATCATTGGCAGGGTGACGGTTCCGTCGAGTAGGTCGGTGCCGCGCTGCTTCCCGGTCCGCTCGGCAGGGCCGCTGATATCAAGAACATCATCGAGAACCTGGAAGGCGATCCCGATCAATCGACCGAAGCTTGCGAGGTCGAGCTGAGGCTCGTCGCTGACAATCGTCCCGATCGCGCACGCCGCCTCAAACAGGCTGGCCGTCTTCAGCTCGCAGCGTTCGAGATAACGGTCGCGGTCGATTGCCACGTTCCAAGCATCAGCGCGCTGCAGCAGTTCGCCACGCGCCAGCGCGGAGCAGGCGTCACTCAGCACCGCAACCGAACGCGGGTCGCCGCTATGCGTTATTACGGCAAAGGCGCGAGCGAAGAGCATGTCGCCTGTCGCCACCGCCGCGCCGCGGCCAGCTGTCGCAACTACCGTCGGTTTGCCGCGCCGCAGGTCGGCCTGATCGAGCACGTCATCGTGGACCAACGTGGCGCTATGGATTAGTTCAATCGCCGCGCCGGCACGCACAAGCGCCTCTCGCTGTGCGTCGGTCTGAGGCGGACCCGCGCAAAGCAACAAAAGCAGAGGCCTGAGGCGTTTACCACCGGCCGCGATCGTGGCCTCACCGTGTTCCCGAAGTGGTGCACCGTAGCCCACTGCCTCCGCCATCAAGCGATTCTCAATCTCACTGAGTAGCGGCGGAATGTGTTCTCCGCCAGCAACGACCAACTCACCGGTCTGCGGCGCTGCGTCCTCCATCAGCCCTCCGGCTTTGTCCCCGAATGGATCGCGATGATCCCACCCGCGGTAAGGATGTATGCAACGTCGGTTAGGCCCGCGCTGGCGAGTCGGCTCGCGAGCGTTCGCGCATCGGGGAACCGCCGAACAGAGCTCGGTAGGTAGCTGTATGCGTCAGAGTCGCCGGCGAAGCGACCGATCAGCGGTACCAGCCGGTCGAACCAAAGGCGGAAGAAGTTTGAGAGAGGTGGGCGCGTTGGAGTCGTGATCTCAAGCACGACGACACGGCCACCGGGGCGCGTCACACGAACCATCTCTTCGAGCCCTGCGTCAAGGTCGGAGAAGTTGCGCGCGCCGAACCCGACGGTGACAGCGTCGAAGCGATCGTCCCCATAGGGCAAAGCCAGTGCATTGGCCTGTTCCCACTCCAGCTGAGGCGCCTTTACGCGCGCTCGATCGAGCATCTGCTCCGAGAAGTCGGAGCCGATCACGCTGCCACCAGGGCCAACGCGTGCCGCTAGCTCGATCGCCAAGTCGCCGGTTCCACTCGCAACGTCGAGCACACTGTCCCCCGCGGCAACGCGAGCAAGATCGGCTGCGCGGCGGCGCCAACGATGGTGCAGCCCAGCAGTCATCAGCGAGTTCATCAGGTCATAGACGCCCGCAATGCGGTCGAACATCGCTTCGACCTGCGGCTCTTCAAGAGTCCCGCTGGCGCTACCGTCGGCCATCGTCGCCTACTACTTCAGGGCGGCGAGGAAGCCGACCATCTGCGCGAACTGCTTCGGCGACTGCTCGCTGAGCGCCGAGAACGAAGGCATCGGTGCGCTCGGGTTAAGCAACGTTCTTTGGATTGCCTGCGCAGGCAGCCTCGCGCCGACCTTGGTTAAGGCGGGGCCAGGACCGGAGTTGCCGTTCTCGCCAAACTTGTGGCAAGCGGCGCAGCCTGACTGAGCAACAACCTGCTCCCCAGCTTTGTAGTTGGCCACTGCGGTCGGCCCCTGCGAGACAACATTGGCAGGGACTGGGATGTCGATCTGCGTTGGCGGGCCAGCGGCGGCACCAAGGTAGGTCAGGTAGCCAATCGCGCCGATAACGAAGATCCCCGCCGTAGTTGCGATCGGCCGACGCTCAGGACGACGCTCAGGACCGCGATCGTAGAACGGAAGCAGGAAGAGCAGAATCAGGCAGATGGTCGGCACACCGATCGTCGCCAGCTGCACCAGCGCGGGAGGCTTGATCACGCGCAGGAGCTCGAAGAGGAAGAAGAAGTACCACTCTGGGCGCGGCGTGTAGGTGGTTGACGTCGGATCGGCCTTCGGGCCGAGTTCGGCGCCAAGGACGATCGACATCGCGATGATCACGGCCATCACGACCATCGCCATCGCGCTGTCCTTCGCTACGGCGTATGGGAAGAACGGCTTGCCTTGACTCTTCAGCGTTCCGTAGTCGCGTAAGTACTTCTCTTTCTGCTGCTTGTTCATGCTTCGACCGTGACCTTCTCTTCACTGAGCTTCTCCGGCCCCTTTGCCTTAATCCAAGGCGGCGCCGTCGTGCCAAGCTTGGCGACGAGGTAGAGATGGAAGCCCATCAGTGCCGCGATCGCACCAGGCACCATCAGCATGTGGATCGCGTAGAAGCGCGAAAGCGTTGTCGCGCCGAAGTAAGGGCCAGCGCGCAGGAACTCCGACAGGTAAGGGCCCACTAGCGGGCCGGTGCCGTTGATGTTGACGCCGACGATCGTGGCCCAGTAGGAGCGCTGATCGAACGGCAACAAGTAACCACTGAATGACATCGTCATCGTCATCACCAGCAGTGCAACGCCGATCACCCAGTTGAGCTCACGCGGATACTTATAAGCGCCGAAGAAGAAGGTTCGGCCCATGTGCAGGAAGATCAGAATCACCATCACCGATGAGCCCCAACGGTGCATACCGTGGACGAACTCACCGAGGAACACGTTGTTGTTGATGTACTGGATCGACTCGTAGGCTCGAGTTGCCGAAGGGTCGTAGTACATCGCTAGAAAAACGCCCGTGACAGCCTGCGAGAGGAACGCAAACATCGTCGCCGAGCCGAGCGTGTAGAACCAGTTTGTGCCTTTAGGCACCTTGCGGAACATGGCCCAGCGCAGGCCGCCGGAAAGTGAAGTGCGCTCATCAATCCAGTCAACGGCTGAGACTCCAGCCTCCGCTGCGTGCCCACGTGCACCGCTCGGGCCGTACTCCTTACCAGGCCGCTTGGGCGACGAAAGCGGGTTGCTTGGAACTGGTGGCAGCTTGATCTTGGCCATCGCCTAGGTACCCGGAATCTTGCGCATCGATGGACGGGATGGATACAGGTACTGGCCAACTCCGTCGAGTGGCTCGCCTGGATCGCGCGGCGAGAAGCGTTGCAGTTCGCTGTTGACCGAAAAGCGCGGGCCGATCAGCACCGCGTTCTTCTCCAGGCGGGTGTAGAAGCGGTCGAGCGGGCGAACCGGCGGGCCACCAGCCACCTTGCCAACGATGTCGTAGACACCACCGTGGCAAGGGCAGATGAATCGCTGAGCCGCGGCGGTGAATCGGACCGGGCAGCCAAGGTGCATGCAGAGCGTCGAGATCGCGATGTAGTTGTTGTACTCATCGCGCGGCTCCGTATCGAGCTGCGGGTTGTACTTGCGGATGTAAACCGTTGACTTGCCGGCGTCACCAATTCCAGCGACGAGCGTGATCGTGCGCGGGACGTAGCTCTGGTCGTTGAACTCATCGACCTTGCCAACGGCCTGCCAAGGCTGGTCTTCCTTCTCGAAGATTGGGCCCATCGCAAAGCCGAGCGCAGGCAAAACGAAGGCGGCTGCAGCAACGCCGCCGGCTGCCTGACCGGCGACAACCATCGCGCGTCGGCGCGTGACTGTCTCGCCCTCGAACGCTCCGGGGGTTTGACGATCAGCGGTGTACTTGCTCTTGGGTTCTTTGCGGTCTGCCATTTTGAAGTGGGCGCTGCACCTTGTCGGCGCTGCGGGCTGAACATTACTGACGATCAATAGTACGACGACGGCCGCCTGAAAGCTCTCCGGTCAGCAGGTTTACGGACTCTCACCGCGCAGCTGAGCTGCAGCAACCTCAAGCGCCTGCGTGGCAGCGGCTGGATCATTGGCGACAAGCGCCTTCGACTCCTCTGCGAACGGCGACGAGCCCCAGCCAATAGCGCTCGCGCCGAGCTGCCAACCGGCTGCCGCCAGGGCCTCATCATCGAGCGCCCGAGCCTGAGCACAGATCGCGATCACGTCGGCCAGTTGACTCACAGACTCGAGGTCGCCTAGCGCCGCCAACTGAGCCAAACCGAGCGCGTAGAGACGGTCTCCAGCGAGGATGTTGAGGTC
>CAIJLJ010000046.1 GCA_903821395.1 uncultured Solirubrobacterales bacterium
CCATCCCGAGCGCGAGCACGTCGTCAACCTCGCGGTGAATCACTACCTCTGTCTCAAACATCACGCCGCGCAAGACTTGGTATTCCTCGCCGGCCTCGATCTGGAGTGATGCTCGAGCGTCTCGCTCAAGATTCTTTGTCTTCTGCGACTTGGCGAAGGTCCAGGCCCACAGCTCCGGCGCATCCTCCGGGCCGGTGTTGCGGACGACGAACCAGAGCGGCATCAGGTGCGGCCATCCGCTCACGCCGTTGGTTGCGCAGATCATCGTCTTCTCCTGATCGAGAAACTCGACGACCTCCTCGTCGCTCATGCGGATCTGTTCGCGGCGGCTCGCCATAGAGCCGAAGTTTATGCCCGCGCGGCGGTGCGGAGCTTGCGAACCGCACTGAGCACTGCCTTGCGCGCTGCGACCGGCTTGATCACGGCGGCGTCGCCGGCCTCTTTGAGCACTTCGCGCACGAGCCAGTCGCGGCCTGCATAGGTCGTTTCGATCAGGACTGCGCCATCGGCGAGCTCTTCGACGACGGTGCTCTCCTCGCGTGCCCAGCGAGCGCGCTCGGGGGAGATCCAGATCAGCGCCGTGTTCGAGGCCGGAAGCTCGCCGGTCTTTGGCCAGCCCTCAACGTCGGCCGAGGGGTTTACCTCTGGGCGACGCTTGAACTGCTTGCGGCTGACCGATGCGTGGCGCACGCGGTCGAGGCGGAAGTGGCGCACGTCGTCGCGCTCTGGATCGAACGAGGCCACGTACCAGCCCTCGCGACCGTTGACGAGCGCGTAAGGCTCAACGACGCGCTCTGTGAATTCGTCCTCGTTCGGCTTGTAGTAATCGAGCTTGAGCATCTTGCCTGCCGAGATTGCTTTCGATACGACGCGTGCAACCTGCGAATCGTCGGCGCCTCCGTCTGCAACCTGAAGCCCTTGCTCAAGCGGGTCGGCTCCGAGCGCGGCAACGATCTTCTCGCGTGCGCTGGTAAGCGTTCCTTCAGGCATGTGGTCACCGATCAGGTCGATCGCGGCGATCAAAGCTTTCGCTTCTACCGGCAGTAGTCGCGCTGGGCGGTCGAAGTTGTCGGCGTAAGGCTCGGGGTCAACTTCGATCGTCCCGTCCTCGGCCAACTCGGCGTAAAGGACGTATGAGCCGCCACCGAAGTTGACGACGTTGAGCACGGCGATGTCCTCGGCTAGCTCCTCGCGCGTGATTTGAACCTGCTCGCAGACGTCGGTTGCTTGCAGGGTTGCGCCAGCGCGCCCGGAGCTGATCAGGATCGAAGCCAGCGTTACGAGCCGTGCGAAGCGCTCTGGCCGGATCGCCACGTCGGGCCGCGTGTCGATTTCCTCTGGTTCTTCGCCATCTTCGCCGTCGCTCGATGTGCTCGGCAGAACGTCGGCCATCTCTAGGTCGCCGTCGTGGCGCTCCTGAATCAAGGCGATCCGTTCCTCGGTCTCGCTCACGAGTTCCGGCGGCCCGGCAACGCGGGCGTGCTCGCCGAGGCCGAGCACAAAGGAGATGACCATTCGCGATGAGGCGTAGGGGGTTGTGAAGAGCATCTCGTTTTCGCTGTCGGCCTTGCGGATCTCACCGAAGCGGCCGAAGTGGCGCTCAACCTGCCAGGCCAGCCGTTCGGATACGAGGATCTCGGCTACGCCCTGCTCCTCACCGAACTGCCAGTCGGCGCGCTTAGCGTAGGCGCGTGGATCGAAATCGTCGGGCCGCTTGAAGTCATGCTCGGCCTTCGTTGCGTAGGCGACCTTGCCTTGGATTCGCGTTAGGCGGAATACGCGGATCGCTTCGCGGTCGTGGCAGTAACCGAGCAGGTAGAACTGGCCGCCGCGGAAGAGCAGGTGGTATGGGTCAACCTTGCGCGAGCCGACTTCGTCGCGGGCAATCGTGAAGTACTCGAAGGTGATCGTCTTGTGGCGGAAGATTGCCGTTTCGATCTTCGCCAGCCGGCCCGATAGCTCGTGGCCGCCGGCCGAGGCGGTGATGCCGAGCGCGAGCGACCGTTGGTCGGGAGCCTCAAGCGGACTCGGCCGCCCCCAAGTGATCTGCTGAAGCGCGAGGCGCAGTGGCTCGGCGTAGGCGAACTCGCCGTCAAGCAGGCTCAGCGCAAACTGCAGCGCGGCAAGTTCATCGTCGGTGAACTCGATTGCCGGAAGGTGGAAGTTCTCGGGCCGCAGCGAGTAGTTCTCCTGCTCGGCGGCTCCGTCGGCGGGGCGATCAACGGTCAGCTGAATGCCTAGCGAGTCAAGCTCGGCGCGGTCGGCGTAGAAGCGCCGCGCGAAGGCGTCCTCGTTCATCCCGCTGTAGCCCTCTACGTCGCGGCGGATCTCCAGTGCCGTGACTGGCCGACGCTCAGCCATCAGGTAGGAGATCAACGAGAGCTGGCGGATCAGCTTTTCTGTGTCTTTTGCCATCAGCGCGTCACCCTATTGACCGCTCGCTCTCGCCGTCAGCCGGAATTGAACTTTGGCCGCAGTTTGCGCCCATTTTCCGTCGTATCTGGAGCACTAACGACTCAGGCAGCGGCGCGGCGCGGCTCTTCTGAGCTTCGCGGACCGAAATACGCACCGCCACCGATCGCGCGATCAAACGCAGACCACTCGGCTCCCGGCGCCAGCTCCTTCTCAATCCGATCGAAGCTCCCGAGACGGCCGCCGAGGTTGTCCATCATGTGCACCAAGGTCGCTTCGCGCGTAGCTGGGACGACCGGGCTGCCGTGCTCAAGCGAGCCGTGGTGGCTCAGAATGATGTGCGTTATCGCCGCCGCGAGCTCCGGTGGAAAGCCTGAGATCTGATCGATCTGGTCACGGACGAGCGCGAAGCCAAGCGGTATTTCGCCTTGCAACCTGCCCGCGTCGGTGAGGTCGATGATCCCGTCCACTTCGCCGTAGGCCTGCAGCTTGCCGACGTCGTGCAGTAGCGCCCCGGTAACCGCGATGTCGCGATTTACGCCCGGGAAGATTGAGCTGCTGGCGCTTACCGCCTGTGCGACCGTCAACGAATGCTCGAGTAGGCCGTGCTGGTAGGCCTGGTGGAAGTATTTGGCCGCCGGCGCGTCGCGGTAGCGCTCCCACGTAGGCGCTTCGGGGCCGATGATTCGTTCAAGCAGCTGCTGAAGGTACGGGTCCTGAACTGTCGAGGCGAGCTCGCGCAGGTCGGCTTCCATGGTTACGGCGTCGCGCGGTGGGCCGTCACTCAGGTCGGCTTCGTCGTAGCTTCCAGTCTCAGCCTCCAGCAGGTCGTAAAGCTTCAGCTGCGGCCCATACTTTGGGTTGACCTCAAAACGGGCGCGAACACGGACCGGCGAGCCCGGTTTGCATAGCTCTAGCGCCTCGTCGTAGTTGTCCCAAACCATTCCCGTTAGCGATCCGCTGCGGTCGCCCAGAGAGAGTCTCAGGAACGAGCCGCCGGCTTTCTTGTCACGCAGCTCAGCGCTGCGGACTAGCAACACTTGGTCCAGATCATCGCCATCGCTGAATTCACTAAGCAGCACGTCGGCAACGGTAGGGACGGTTTCGGACGGGAGAGGAGCAATTCGCATAGGATTGTGGTCGCTTCTAGGGAGGGATAACTGACAGATGCAACAGACGGCGATAATTACTGGTGGAACGGGCGGTCTCGGCGCCGCGGTCGTAGCGCGATTTATCGCTGGCGGCTGGCGCGTAATCGTCCCTTGGGTCAACGAAGCGGAGCTCGAGCGGGTCGAGCAGAGCGACAACCTCGTGCTCGTTCAGGCCGATCTCTTTGACCAAGACGCCGTCGCCGGGCTTGCGCACGAGGCCGGCGCCGAACTGCGCGCTGTCGTCAACCTTGTTGGCGGCTTTGCGGCAGGCGGCCGCCTACATGAGACCGACGTCTCGGAGCTTGAGGCCCAGCTGCGGATCAACTTGACACCGGCTTGGCTGGTCACAGCAGCCGGAATACCGGCAATGTTGGCCGCTGGCGAGGGAGCAATTGTCTGCGTCTCATCGCGCACCGCGCTGGAGCCATTCTCCGGCGGCGCGGCCTACGCGACAGCAAAGCGCGCCGTACTTGGGCTGGTTGATGCGCTCCACGTCGAGTACCACGGCGATGGCATTCGCACCAACGCCGTGCTGCCGTCAACGATTGACACGCCAGGCAACCGCGCTGCAATGCCTGATGCCGATCCGGCCAATTGGGTGACGGCCGAGCAGATCGGTGCCACAATCTTCGATCTCTGCAGTTCAGATTTTGCCGCCACAAGCGGTGCCCATATCCCTGTATACGGAAAGGCCTAACCAATGCCACTGCGTCGACGTTCCCGAGATAATGATCCAAGCACCCCTGTAGCTGGCGTCGCCGCACCTGCCGCAACCGCCACCCCGGCACCGGTCGGTGCGGTTGCCGAGCTGCGCGCCGGTGTAGACCTCGGCGGCACAAAGATCCTCGTGGTCGTCGTTGACGGCAACAACAAGATCCTTGCCCGCTCGCGCGCGGCAACCCCGCACGAAGGTGGGCCGCAGGCTGTCGCCGACCAGATCGCAACCAACATTGATGACGCTCTAGGCCAGGCGGGCGCCGACGCGAAACATTTGAAGGGAATCGGCGTCGGATCACCGGGCTCAGTCGACCAGGCAGCCGGGACGGTCGCCAACGCCAGCAACCTGCCGGATTGGATCGAACCGTTCGCACTTGGCGGCGTGCTCTCGCAGCGCTTCGGCAACCTGCCCGTGCGGCTTGGCAACGATGTGAGCGTCGCTGTCAACGCTGAATACAAGCTTGGCGCAGGGCGCCCGTATGACTCGCTCCTCGGTGTCTGGTGGGGAACCGGCGTCGGCGGTGGCTTGATCATCGACCGCCGCCAATGGGACGGCCGCGGCTACGCGGGAGAATTTGGCCACATGGTGATCGAGTTGGGTGGCGCGAAGTGCGGCTGCGGTAACCGCGGCTGCGTTGAGGCATATGCCGGCCGCCGCGACATGGAGGCTTGGGTCCGCAAGCAGCGCAAGAAGGGCAAGAAGACCGATCTCGTGAAGATCATGAAGCACCGCGAGCGCGAGTCCTTCACTAGCGGAATCTGGGCCAAAGGCATTCGCAATGACGACAAGCTCGCGGCCAAGGCCGTGGACCGAGCGATCGCAGCGATCGCAGCAGGGATCGGTTCGACCGTCAACCTGCTCGACGTTCCAGCCGTGGTAATCGGTGGCGGAATGGGCGAGCGCTTCTTCAGCGATCGCAAGGCAGAGTTTGAGAGCGAAACCGCTAAGCACCTCTTCCGCCGCGAGGCTCCGCCTGCGCTGCTGGCGACGGAGCTAGGCGACGACGGCGGCGCGCTGGGCGCGGCGCTGCTGGCGCTCGCTGGATCCAACTAAATAGCGGCTAGAAAGCCTCTCGCAGGCCTATCAGAAGGCCGACAACTGTGCTACAAACTAAGTCAAGATGACCGACGCCCAAATGGTGATCCCAAGCGATTCTTCCGAGGTGTCGCGGCAGGAGATTCTCAAGGCCTCGCCGCCGATGTTCGCTTCGCCGTGGCTCGATCGCTTCACGCGTGTGCACGTGGCCGTTGTGCCGGTGATCTTTATTCCGGTGATCGTTGCGTTTGCAATTCTCGGCCTGCGCGAAATTCCTTTCTGGCAGGGCCTCCTCTGGGCCGTCGGCGGCTACGCCGTCTGGACGCTTACCGAGTACTGGCTGCATCGCGTCGTATTCCACTTTGAGCCCGATCATCCAATCGGCGCGAGGCTCCACTGGATGATTCACGGGGTCCATCACGACCACCCGAATGATCCAATGCGGCTAGTGATGCCGCCGACGGCGTCGATCCCGCTCGGCTTGATCTTTATTGCCGCCTTCCAGCTGCTTCTGCCGTTCTCACAGGCCTGCATGCTCAGCGCTGGCTTCTTCATTGGCTATCTGACCTACGACATGACGCACTACTACCTCCATCATCGTCGCCCAACGACCAAGCTCGGCCGCAAGCTGCGCGAACTCCACATGCGCCATCATTTTCAGGACGATGACCGCGGCTACGGCGTCAGCGCGCCGTATTGGGACAAGGTCTTTGGAACCGCGCAAAAGCCGCGGCGCGAAGACTGACCCGTCGAAGCGAACGAGCGCTGGTGCGTAACCGACGCACATCACCTTCACTTTGCTGTAACGTCGCGCGGGTCGTCATCGATGACGACTGGATATCTGAGATCAAGGGGAGAGTTAAATGAAGCGTTTTCTGGTTGGTACCTGTTGTGCGATCAGTGCGATCGCGATTCTTCCGGCCGCTGCTTCAGCGCGGACCGACTTCGCCAGCCAAGCCTTCCAAGTCCTCGCGCCAGGCGCCGACGGTGGTCTGCCAACAACGGCAAACTCGACCGATCAGGCAGCCCTTTATGACGCGCTCACCCCGCTCCGCGGCGACGTAACCGCAGCCGACCTCAAGAGCAAGTACCTGTCAGAGAAGTTTGGTGTTTCGGGCCCAATCGTCAAGACTGAAAGCACTGGCCGCAAAGGCCTGACGATCGTCCGCGGCGCTGACGGAATTCCGCACATCACCGGTAAGACGCGCTGCGACGTCGCATTCGGTATGGGCTACGTGGCCGCCAAAGACCGCGGCATTCTGCTCGGTCTTGGTCTCGGACCGGCGTTCGCCGCCACGCTCGACATCCCGCACGTGAACGCGTTCGGCCTCGTCACATCGGGCCGCAAGTTCACGCCGAGCACCGCAGCAGTCAAGTTCGTCGCCAATCAGGCCAAGCTGATGAAGAAGTACGGGAAGCAAGGGCAGGAAGTTCTCGCTGACTTCCAGTGCTGGGCCGATGGTGTCAACGCCTTCAACCTCCGCGAGCGCGCACCGGCCGACCGGATGCCGCACGTTGGCCTGACCGAAGCAATTGCCGCTTACGCCTTTATCGGTTCGATCTTCGGCAACGGCGGCGGCGGCGGAGTCGGCAGCTCGATCTTCCTCAACCAGCTTCAAGCCAAGTTCGGAACTGCAGTCGGCACGCGCATCTACCGCGAGGTCGGCAACGTCAACGAGCCTGAGGCGACTACTTCGATTCCGAAGGCTTTCCCTTTCAACCTCGTCCCGACAGGCGCAACTCCAGGGTCACCGCTCGTTGATCCGGGCTCGGTATCGGCCTCGGCAGCCAGCACACTGGCGGCCACGGCGGCAAGCCACCGCATTGCCTCAAACGCGCTTCTGGTTGGCCCATCGAAGTCAGCCACCGGCAACAGCCTTGCTGTTATGGGGCCTCAGCTCGGCTACTTCTATCCCGAGATCGTGATGCAGGTTGACATCCATGGCCCTGAGGGGATCGACGCGATGGGCGCCGCTCCTCCGACGATGCCTTATGTGCTGCTCGGCCGCGGCAAGGACTTTGCTTGGTCGCTGACCAGTGCCAGCAACGACAACACCGATGTGTTCCTTGAGCAGCTCTGCGATCCGGCCGGCGGAACGCCGACCGCCAGCTCGACCTATTACACCTACAAGGGCAAGTGCATCGCGATGCAGCGCTTTGACGCTGGTCTGCTAGGCGCAGGTGGCGGCGAAGCAGCCCGTGAGTTGGTCTTCAACCAGTCGGTCCATGGTCCGATCGGAGGCACCGTCACAGTCGGCGGGAAGCCTTACGCGATCGCTACTGACCGTGCAACCCGCGGCCGGGAACCGGTTTCGGCGCTCTTCTTCAAGCACATGAACGAGAACAAGGTGACCTCACCTGCCTCGTTCTTCAAGGTTGCAAATGAGCTTGAGACGACGTTCAACATCAACTACGCCGAGCGTAAGCACATCGCTTTCTTCTCGTCCGGTCTGCTGCCGGTTCGCGCCAAGGGCACCGATCCAAGCCTGGCAACGCTCGGTACTGGCCCATACGACTGGAAGGGCTTCCTTACCGGCGACCAGCATCCGCATCAAGCTGATCCGCCGTCAGGGCGCATCCTCAACTGGAACAACAAGCCAGCCCCAATGTGGGGAGCAGCCGACGGCAGCTACTCGGAGGGTTCGGTTCAACGCGTTCAGGAGTTCACCGGCTTCCCAGCGAAGTCGAAGCTCGAGAACGTAGTTGGCGTCATGAACGGTGCAGCTTCGCGCGATCTGCGTGCAGCGATCAACTGGCCGATCATCAAGCGCGTGCTTGACAAGACCTCAGCTCCAAGCCCGCTTGCTGCTGCTGCAGCAGCACAGATCGATGCTTGGCTTGCGTCCGGCTCGGACCGTCTCGACAAGACCGGCAATGGGCAGATCACTGCGCCGGGCGCCGCCGTAATGGACAAGGCCTTCCCAGGCATTGCTCGTGCGGTGATGGAGGGCAAGCTCGGAGCCGATATGACCGACGCGCTGAAGAATGAGATGGGTTACTCGAATAACCCGAGCTCGGGCGGCTCATCATTCGGAAGCGGCTGGTACTCATACATCGACAAGGACCTACGACAGATTCTTGGCGATCACGTGAAGGCGCCGTGGACCGATCAGTTCTGCGGTGACGGCACAGTCAACAGTTGCTCGCAGGCCCTGTGGGCAGCTGTCAAGGCGGCAGCCGACGGCCTCGCGGCCGATACCGGCAGCGTTGATCCAACCACCTGGCACTCAAGTGCAACGTCTGAGCGGATCAAGTTTGCACCTGGTCTCCTCAGTGGCACGACGATGCGCTGGACCAACCGCCCGACGTTCCAGCAGGCGATTGAGTTCAACGGCCACCGCTGATCCAACCGACAGAGCATTAGCCCGCGGCTTGGCTCAGCTGAGCGAAGTCGCGGGTTGCTGCTGTTGCGGGTCCGTAGATGACTGCGGAGCGGGAAGCGTGACCGGACTCTCGGTTCACGTCAGCCAGTAATCTAGGCCTACGTGTCGACGACCGAACGCAATCGCGACGGCGACGACTGGCGCCTTGAACGCAATGTGATGATCGCTTTGATCATCGCTCTGTCGGTGGTCGTGCTGGTCGGTTTCTTTGTCTACCAGCCGCGAGCGACCTACGACAGCCTCTCGGCGCTCAACTGGTCGCGCGACATCTGGAACGGCAACATGCCGAACTTCGGGGCTTACCGCGCCCCGACCCAGCACCCATTGATGTTGCTGATCGGTTTTCTGCTCCAGCCAGCCGGTGATTATGCGTCGCAGCTGATGGTGCTTTGGTCGCTCGCCGGTTACGTGGCGCTACTGATCGCCGTCTTCCGGCTTGGAACCTTTGCGACCGGAGTTTTCGGCGGGCTGGTCGCTGTCGGGCTACTTGCGACGCGCCTTGACGTCACCTGGCTTGCGGGCGTCGGTTTCCTCGATCCACCCTACGCCGCGCTGATTTGCTGGGCTGCCGTTCTTGAGGCGCGCTCGCCGCGGCGTGGCGGCTTGGTCTGGGTCCTGCTGACCGGCGCTGGGATGTTGCGTCCGGAAGCCTGGCTGCTCGCAGGCCTGTACGCGATCTGGGTTGGCTATCCGCTCGGTTGGTCGGGTCGCTTCCGCGTCGTCTGTTACGCGGCGATCGGCCCGCTGACCTGGCTTGTAACCGACTTCATCGTGACCGGCAACCCGCTCTTCTCGCTGACAGCGACGAAGGGTTACGCCCAGCAGCTCGGGCGCAGCCGGCCGCTCGCAACGCTGCCGTACTACATGCTCTATTGGACCAACACCCTGCTCAAGATTCAGCTTTCGATCATCGCTGGGGTGGGCGTTGTGCTGGCTATCCAGCAGCGGCGCAAGCAGCTGATATTGCCGGCGATTCTCGTTGCGACGACTTGGTTCTCTTATCTAGTGATCGCGAGCGGTGGCCTCGCGAACGTATGGCGCTACGTGCTTGTCGCGGCGGTAGGGCTAATCATCGTCGCTGCCTACGCGCTGACCGGTTGGATGACCGTCGAGCGCAGCAATCCTCTGCGGCGCTGGTGGGCTGCGGGCGCGCTGCTGCTCGTGATCGGCGGGGTCGGTTGGACGGTGACGCATCTTAATCTTCAGCGGATCGACGAGGACGTGAAGAAACGGCGCGCGATTACCGACGGCTTTCGCGCTGTGATGACCGATCCCGCGGTCTTACGCGCACGTCGCTGCGGGCGCGTGAGCATTCCAAGCCAGAAGCTCCTGCCGGAGGCTAAGTGGGCCTTCAACCTCGAACCACCGCAGATCATCCCGCGCTCCGACACTTCAATACCGGTGCAGAAAGAGGGGGTAGCGATCCTGATCAACCCGGCCTACGAATCGCGCCCCGACCTCAACATCAATGAGTACGCCGTAGACGACGGCTGGCGAAAGCTGCAGATCCCGCCGCCCGGCTTTAAGTACATCGCCGGGAATGAGTACTTCCTCGCCTACGGGCGCTGCGCTCCAGGTCGACCCTAGGCGGTAGTTAGCGCGGTAGTTGTAGCGAGCCCGCGCGTGTGCCCGCAAGGCTCGCGCTTAATTTCGTGCGTTTCGCCGGCATCGCTACGGCTAGTCGAACGGTGCCGTCTCGTCCACTCCAGCCGTGAACTCGACCTAGCGTCACAGCGGCGTGGGGGATCGGCTGACCGGTTCCGGTCGTGACGGATACGGCGATCGCTTTACGGCCATCTGCACGCGCGCTCAGCTTCAGCTGCGGAGGCGCAAGCGGAAGGAAGCTCATCAGCGTTGACTGCGCGTAGGTGGCCGGCGGCGTGCTTGTGGATGGCATGATCTGCCACTGAAGCAGTCCACCTGCAGCGGGGACAATGTCGAGCCCCTCGCTTTCGCCGGAGAGCGTCTGCTGAGCCTCGATGCGGACGGCGCCGCTGCTCGGATCGACCGAGTTGATCTGGAAGTCTTTGCCCTGCTGTCCGGCGACCAGCAGCCTGCCACGCCAGAAGACCGCGCCGGTAACCTCGCCGAGTCCTTTAAGCGCGCCGGTGAGAGTGCGGACGGGCTTGATCGCCGCTCCACCGGGGGCTGCATTGGCTGGGCTGATGTCGGAACTGCGGAAGGCGAGGAGGTTATCGCCGGCGGAGGTCCAGACCAGCTTTCCATCTGGCGACATCTCAACCCACATCGCCTTGGCGATACTGGCGGGGTCAAGCTTTACGTAGTAGCGCCAAGCAAGCGTCTTTGGGTCCGCGACGCCGAAAGCGCCGATCTTGCAGGTGTTGCCACCGGCCCCCGGGTAGTAGCACTCAAGCGGGAGTAGCAAGCGCCCGCCGCCGTTCTGGTCGAACGAGCCGTCGCCGATGTGATTAAAGCCAACAGAGCTGGTCAGCGAGGCAGGTATCTCAGCATCATTACCGGCGAGCTGGTTGAGCTTGGAGTTGGTTCGGTAAGCGCCCTCGGAGATGCCGGTGAAAAGTAGCGCTGGGTCTGCGCTTCCTGGAACGCTCGTGATTCCTTGCCAGTAGGTGAAGCTGATCGGCGTCGCGGCCTTCAGCTGCCAGATGCCTGGGTCTGCCGTCGCTGCGGTCGCGGAAGCTGGAGTTGCTGCGAGCAGGAGGGTTGCGGCGGCTGCAATCGCGAGCGATCGGTTGCTCATCTGACCAACATACATCTCACCGCGCTGCCCGCGCGCCGATTTGCTTAAGCGACCGGCAGCGAGCGGCTAATTGTGACTGCGCGCTGCTCGTTAAAGCCAGCCGGAATGCCGCTGCGCAGCAGGAAGCGAGGGTTGGCTTGCGTTAGTCGCCAGGCCTGAAGCGATGATGCGCCGGCCTTCAGCGTCAGTGCGAAGCCGAGCGCTGCAGTGTGGTCGCGGGTGCCTGGGTGGGCGTCGGAGGCGAGCGTGAAGGCATAGCCACTGCGTAGCAGGCCGACTGCAGCCTCCTGAGCTTCGAGCCCGTTGTTGCCCAGTAGCGAGCAAACGTTGATCTGAAGCAGTGCGCCTTCGGCGACCAGATCGCGCAGAAGCTCCCAGCCGCCGTCTTTGAAGAGCCCGCGGGCACGTTCGGGGTGGGCGATTACGAGCCCAAAGCCGCGCGCCATCAGCTGGCGGCAGTTATCGGCGTAGCGCTGGTCTACTCCAGCGAACGGGATTTCGAACAGCAGCCAGCGGGCCCCGGCAGGGCCGTTGGCGATCAGCTCAAGTTGGGCGTCTGTGAGCGAGTTTGGATCTGAGGGGTGAAGCTCGCCGCCGGCATGGATTCGCAGCGGGATCTCGCGCGAGTGCAGCTCGGCGCTGAGCGCCGCTACGCGATCGGAGATCTCCTCCGGATCGAGCGGGAAGCGCGGATTAGCTACGTGCGGAGTTGCGACTACCTCGCGGACTCCTTCGTCAACCAGCCTACGCGCGTAGTCGATGCTTTCGTCAAGGTCGCGCGCGCCGTCATCAACGGCGGGCAGGATGTGGCAATGAATATCTACGTATGACATCGATGTGGTCTATTACGAGCCTAGGACCACTTCGCCACTTTGCCGCCAATTCCGTTGCCGCTTAACGGGATTTTTACTGTCGTCAGCTCTGCGGCCAACCGTCAACGAAGATGTCGAGCGCCAACTGCGAATCGTCATCGGCGTAACTACTGAGGTCGGTGATTCCGGCGTGAGCCAGCGCTTCATCGTCAATGAAAGCGTTGCCGGTGCACTCCGAAGGCTCACGGATCAGAATCTCGCGCGCAGCGTCAGCGACGATCTGCGGCGTACGCGCCTGCGCCATCGCTTCGTCACCGCCGAGCAGGTTCTGGACTGCCGCGGTGGCAATCAATGTGCGTGGCCAGAGGCAGTTAGCCGCGACCCCGTTTGCGCGCTCATCCTCGGCCAAGCCGAGAGTCAGGATCGACATCCCGAACTTTGCGACCGTGTAAGGGCCGTGGCCCTTAAGCCACTTTGGGTCGGTCGAAAGCGGCGGGCTTAGCGTCAGCACGTGGGCGTGGTCGGATTCGCGCAGATGTGGCAAGCAGGCCTGCGTAACTACCAGCGTGCCGCGGACGTTGATGTCGGCCATCAGGTCGTAACGCTTCGGCGGCAGCTCGCCGATCGGGCGCAGGTCGATCGCAGAGGCGTTGTTGACGCAAATGTCAATCCCGCCGAACTCTTCGACCGTCTTCGCTACCGCTTCAGCAACCTGATCTTCGTAGCGGATGTCGCCAAGGATCGGGAGCGCCTTGCCGCCAGCGGCGTTGATCTCCTCAGCGGCGGTGTGGATTGTTCCAGGCAGCTTTGGGTTCGGCTCATCGGTCTTCGCCATGATCGCGACGTTGGCCCCTTCTTGGGCGAGGCGAACTGCGATTGCCAGTCCGATTCCGCGGCTGCCGCCTGACATGAAAACTGTCCGTCCCTTGAAATCTTCCACTGAGCTTCCTTTCGTCGGGCGACCTCTAGAAGACGCGCGTGGGCGAGAGCGTAGCGAGAGCTGCTGCGGTGGCGGCGCTCCCCGTAGCCCACCACGCCGATAGGGTCGAAGAGATGGTCAGGCCTGACGAACGAATTGTGATCGCCTGCTGCCTGCTGGTTGGCGTGGCGACCGTGCTTTTGGCACCGGCACTCGGTTACGACGCATGGGCTTGGATGGTCTGGGCGCGCGAGCTGACTCACTTCTCGCTCGACACCACCGGGGGGCCATCGTGGAAGCCGCTTCCTGTGCTCTTAAGCGCACCGTTCGCTTGGGTCGATGGGTTAGCGCCATTCCTCTGGCTAGCGTTGATTCGTAGCGCTGCGCTCTATTCGGTCTGGCTTGCGGCTCGGGCAGCGGTGCGGCTAAGTAGCGCGCCGGCGCTGGGCAGCGTTGCCGCAGCTTTCGCGGCTTTTGGGCTGCTCGTCAGCACAGACCTGCCGCGCACCGCGCTCTATGGATCATCGGAACCGCTGCTCGTTGTATTTGTTTTGGCTGCACTGCTGGCGTACCTCGCAGACCGTCCGCTTTGGGCGCTGGCATTTATTGCGCTCGGTGGGTTGATTCGGCCGGAACTTTGGCCACTGAGCATTCTTTACGGGCTCTGGTGCGCACGGCTGATGCCGTCGCGGCGGGCGCCTATCGCGGCACTCGCGCTTTGCGCCCCGGTGATCTGGGTTGTCTTCGACTGGATTGGCTCAGGAGGGCTTACGCAGGGAGCGCAGACCACGCTGGCCGACCACAGCGCAGATAGCGCCGCCGGGGCCTCCATCCCTGCGCTGGAGGTCGTTGCCCGGCTCGGTGATGCGGTTATCGCACCGGTCCTGGTCATGGCTCTCATCGCGCTGGTAATCGCCTGGCGGCGAGGAAACCGCGAGCTCTTGCTGGTCGGCGGCTTGGCGATCTGCTGGGTCGGCCTTGTTGCGGTGATGGCGCAGTTTGGCTTTACCGGTGCGAGGCGCTACCTGATCGGACCGGCTGCTCTGCTCTGCGTTATTTCAGGAGTTGGTGCTGCGTCGCTGCTAGCGATGATTGGGCCGCGCGCAGTGAGAGCGCTAGCGACAGCTGCGCTCGCACTCGTCTTCATCGGGGTTGGTCTGCTCGTGCTGCGGAGCGATGCTCGGCAGCTAAGCGTCGCGCGCTTGGCCTCGAAGGAGTTTGACCAGTTAAGCGAGGCAGTGGTGCGTGCCGGCGGTAGGGACGCGGTGGTCCGTGTAGGCAACCCAGCGGTCAATCCCTACGGGCAGACGGCGCTCGCTTGGCAACTCGACCTGCCGCTCAGCTCAGTCCAAGGGGCTTGGGGATCGACGAGCGCGAAGCCCAATTGGCGGCCGCCGGCCGTCGTGTTCGTGGCACCGCAGCGACTTGCTGGCCCAAGGCCAGCTATCGGGGCCGGGGTGGTTATCAGGCGGCTAGGTAGTTACGGGCGCTGGCAGCTATTTCGCGCCTACCGGTAGGGCAGCATTCACGCCAGTCAGCACGGCAAGAGGCTTGGATCGCAACCGTGCTTCCGATCTACAACTTCATGATGATCGCCGCGCTGCCGCTCTCGTCAAACACTATGTAGCGCAGCGCATAGGATGCGCTGATGAAGATTCGTGCAGCAGTCCTCGAAGAATTCGGCAAGCCGCTGGTTGTTCGCGAGGTTGACCTCGCGGAGCCGAAGGCTGGCGAGGTGCTGGTGCGGCTCGTTGCCTGCGGTGTCTGTCACACCGATCTCTACACGGCCTCGGGTGTGGACCCTTCCGGCTATGCGCCGACAGTTCTCGGTCATGAGGGCGCCGGCGTGGTTGAGGCGATCGGCGAGGGCGTGAGCTCGGTTGCCGTCGGCGACCACGTTGTGACGCTGTTCTCGCCTCAGTGCCGAGAGTGCATTCACTGCCTCGACCCGCGCACCAATCTCTGCCTTTCGATTCGCGAGAAGCAGGGCGAGGGTTACCTGCCCGACGGAACTACGCGCCTTTCGCTCGATGGCGAGCCGCTGCGCCACTTCATGGGCACCTCTACCTTTGCCGAGTACACCGTGATGCCTGAGATCGCCTTGGCGAACATTTCGAAAGAGGCGCCGCTCGACCATGCCTGCCTCTTCGCCTGCGGCCTTTCGACCGGCCTTGGCGCGGCGATCTACACGGCCAAGGTTGAGCCGGGAACGACCTGCGTCGTCTTCGGTGCCGGAATGGTCGGGCTTGGCGCCGTTGCCGGGGCGCGGCTGCAGGGCGCGGAGCGGATCATCTGCGTCGATCTCTCCGACGAGCGGCTTGAGTTGGCTCGCGGCCAAGGCGCCACGGAGACTTGGAAGGCAGGGCCGGATACGGTTGAGCGGATTCTCGAAGAGACCGGCGGCTTCGGCGCCGATTACACCTTTGAGGCGACCGGGCTCGTCTCGGTGATGGAGC